>CAMLDR010000079.1 GCA_946478775.1 uncultured Flavobacteriales bacterium | reverse complement strand
ATGTATGTCTTGCATGGCTACGGACAATTGATCGAATATTTCTGTCAAAAATTCTCCGATATCCCGCTAAAGGATATTTTGTTCGTTTTTCCGGAAGGACGGCATCGTTTTTATTTACGAGGAACATCCGGCAGAGTCGGTGCATCCTGGATGACAAAGGAATGGCGGGAAGAAGATATACGTCTGAACATACTAAGCCTGGATTTACTCCATGAAGAGATTCTGAAAAGTGTCTCTCCGGAAAAAATTACCGTTCTCGGCTTTTCACAGGGCGGAGCAACTGCCGCACGCTGGCTGGCAAATGGAAAGGTTCCCTGCGATCATTTTATCTCATGGGCCAGTGTTTACCCACCCGACCTTGCAGTTGAAGCCCATACGAATCTGGCAAGGAAAACAACTTTTGTTCTGGGGACCGAAGATGAATTCTTTCCGAAAGAACACCAGGAAATACTCATTTCAGATTACGAATCCAAGGGAATAAACATTGCCCGTTTTGAAGGAACTCACGATATTGATAAAGAAACACTTACAGCAATCCTATGAAACAATTCCTTTTACTCATTCTTTTTGGTTTGAGCACCCACTTCAGTTTTGCGCAGGAAGACACGGAACTGTATATTAATGACGAAGAAGAAACAACTGAAAAAAAATTCACTCCGTACAATGAAATCGGGGGAGATATCCATTTCTCTGCCAGTACTTTCGGGGCAACCGGTGGAATCGGTTTGAAATTCGGGATCGTCCGCAACAAATACCTTTCCTTTGGTCCTTCTGCACGCTATCATTATTCATTCTACAAACAGTTTGGTCTTACCGGGTCCTATTCCGTTTATGGAGGAGGAGCTTTTGTTCACGGCCGGTTTTTCAATTATTTATTTGCCGGATTGGAATTTGAATTGTTGTCCAATCCATTCAGCAATACCAACGGAATTATCGCTCCGAAAAGAGTTTGGGCCCCAACAGCCTTGCTAGGTTTTGGATTTTCACATGCATTCGGTGAAGAGCAGAACTTCCGCTTAAATGTGGGAATCATGTATGATGTGATTAACCATCCGAACAGTCCGTTCAGACCCGGATATTTTATGAGAAAACAAACCGCGGACGGTACGCCCGGTGCGTTGATTCCATTGATTTACCGGATTGCTTTCTTTTTCAAACTTTAGCTTGAAAAGTTCAAATCTTCTTCACTCTGTGCCTTCGCTGAAGCTCTTCACCTTCGCGCAACCACTTGCGCCTCTGCTAAAGCTTCAGCGGCACGCAGACGGTGGAGCAAGGTCAGCATAAGCGTTACGCGGTTCAAAGTATTCAAGTAAATCTATTTGAACATTTGAACTATTTAAAAAGCGTATAAACAGCCATATCGGAATAAACTCCATTGAAACAGATCCGGTCTTTGAAGTGGGCTTCTTTTTCAAATCCCAAAAATTCCAGTAAGAAAATCGCACCTCTGTTTGCAGGTGAAACAAATGCTTCGATCGCATGTAAGTTCATTTTTTCAAATCCGAACGATACAATTGCTTTTACGGCTTCCACAGCAATATTCTTCCCCCAGTAATCCACGGAAAGCTCGCCGCCAATCTCCGCACGGTTATTCAGGTAATCAATCCGGTTGAATCCGCAGGTACCAATAATTTCAGAGCCATCTCTCAGTATTCCTGCCCATCCGATTCCGGCTTTCGATTCAAATGCTTCTGCGGTCTTTTTCACGAGTTCTTCAGCAGCCTCTATACCTGTCATGCTGTTTCGTGTTATGAATTGGTTCACACGATTATTCTGACGCATCTGCATAATCTCTACTGCGTCTTTCAATTGGATTTGTCTCAGGAGCAGTCTTTCCGTCTGAATAAGCGGAAACTGATCAAATACTGTTTGGTTTACTTGCATAATGTTTTAATTCATTCATATACAATTTATTATGTCGAATCACTTAAAGTAGCTGACGTAATATTGCGGAATTACATCAAAAATGGATTTTTAAGCTCGTTCCAAATCATATCTCAAAAAAAATCCTCTCCGAAAAACGAAGAGGATCTTAAATTATTTAATTGTTCCCATTGGTCCGAAATCAATCAGCTCAACATAGAAAACCAATGTTGAAAATGGCGGAATGGTATTCGGGTCCGGAGAATCTTTTCCGTAAGCCATGTTTTGAGGAACATACAATTTGTACTTCCCTCCTTTTTTCATAAATGGAATTCCGATCGTCCAGCCTGGAATTACCCCACCCAGGTTAAATACCGGAATTTGAGGTCCGTTCATCGATGATTGAAGTGTCTCTCCTGCCGTGTTCATTAAAACATAATGTGCTTTTACATCACTCGTTGCAGTTGGACTTCCTCCGGTTCCTTCCTCAACCGTTTCCAGGTACAAGCCGTTTGGCAATTCTTTGATCCCTGCCATTCCTTTTACTTTAGCAAAGAACGCTGTTTCTTTTTTAGTGACTTCAGCCATCACGCGTGAATTGACTTTTACCATAAAGTCTTTCAGCATTGTTTCCTTCAATTCCTTTTTGATCAAAGTATCTTCCTTCTTCAATCCCAAACTGAAACCGTATACCAAATACTCTTTATCAAATTCATTGTAGGATTTTGCCTGCACCCAGCTCGATTTAAACATACCGCCGATGAATTTACCGATACACAAAGAAGCATCTTTTGCATGAGCCTGGTTGAACTCCTGCTGGTTGGGACCTAAAAGATCTTTGATTGATTGCTGACATGCTGCGTCAAACGCTTTTTCATTTTCCAAACCTGCTTCAAATCCTTTCAGGATCTGGTCTTTATCGTATTTCGCGAAATTCGGGTCCTGCAGCAATTGTCCTGCATTATCAGCACCCATCAGGTAGGAAATTTGCTGTTTTTGGGTATTCAAAGGCAAAACTTTTCCTCCTTCTTTATCATCACCACACGCAAATGTGAAAGCTAAAAGCAGGGATGCCAATAGTGTTTTTTTCATCTTAATTGTTTTCAATTCCTAATAATTCAACATCAAAAATAAGTGCCATAAACGGCTTAATTGCCCCACCCGGATGCGGTTGCGCTCCATAAGCAAGGTCTTGGGGAATATACAAACGGTATTTTGAACCAACAGGCATTAGTTGCAATGCTTCCGTCCATCCCTTAATAACCTGGTGAACTCCGAAAGTTGCAGGAATTCCTCTGGTTACAGAACTGTCAAACACCGTTCCGTCGATCAAAGTTCCATGATAATGAACATTCACCGTATCGGTACTTGTAGGTTTTGGCCCGTTACCTGGCTCCACCACTTCATATTGCAATCCGGAAGCAGTTGTTGTAACTCCTTCTTTCTTTCCGTTCTCTGCAAGGAATTTTTCACCTTCCGTTTTATACACTTCGAATTTTGAAGTGGTCATTTCCTGGATATATTTCTGAATGATTTCGTTCGCCTGTTCAGGTGAATACTTCATTGTTTTTCCTTGAAAAACGTCAGAAATTGCTTCTGCCATAACTGCAGGATCAATCCCACCCAAATCTTGCTGTAAAAGGCTGTCTGCTACGCTTAAACCAATACAATAGCTAACTGCTTGAATATCTTGTGACATGCTTAATTAATTTGGGCAAAGATAGTTCTTAATTCCAAATGCCTAATTAAGAATGCCTAATTAATTGAAACGGAATAGGTATTAGGAGTTGGTAATTTGTTTCTCCATTTTGATATTTCCACGTTCATATACGCCCGGTTCCAGTTCGACTTCTTCAAAACCATATTTTCGATACAAATGAATAGCCGGTTCCAACAAGGTATTGGAATACAAAATGAGCTTTTCGATCTGCTCCTGTTTCGCGAACTCCAGGCAATGTTCCATCAATAGCTTTCCTATTCCCAGGCCCTGTGCACTTTTCGCAACTGCCATTTTTCCCAGTTCAAAAATCCGATCGCTCTTTTTGAGAAGTGATGCTGTTCCTGCTATTTCCTCCCCGTGTTTTGCAAAAAAGATAAAACCGCCTTTGTCCAGGATGTATTTCTGCGGATCAGAAAGTGAAATCCGGTCTCCTTCCTCAATGTAAAAGTATTTCTCCAGCCACTCGTAATTGAGGGTTTTGATATGCTCTTTCAGTTCAGGAGAATATGGGATAATTTCGATTTGCATACTGCAAATCTAACCAATAATAAAAACAGTAGACACGCGATTAATCGCGTGTCTACTGTTTTTCTGAATTTATAAAAGCGCCTGTTCAATATCTTCCCAAATATCTTCCAGATGTTCCAAGCCGATGCTCAAACGCACCAATCCGTCTGAAATACCGACAGCTTCACGCTCTTCCGGTTTTAATTTACTGTGTGTGGTGGATGCCGGATGTGTGGCAATACTGCGGGTATCTCCCAAATTCGGTGTCAGGGAAAATAACTGCAATTTATCCAGGAATTTGCGACCTGCTTCCAATCCGCCGTTGATCTGGAAGGTAACAATCCCACCTCCGTATTTCATCTGGTCTTTTGCAATTGCCTGTTGGGGATGTGAATCCAGAAAGGGATATTTCACCCACGCAACCTGCGTATTTTGTTCCAGTCTTTTCGCCACTTCAAAGGCTTGTGAACAGTGTTTTTCCATTCTTAAATGCAAAGTTTCCAGCGATTTGGAAAGGATCCAGGCATTGAAAGGAGACAATGCCGGACCACTGTGACGCGCAAACCCCTGAATTTTCGCAATGATCTCTTTGGTGGAAACGATCAATCCTCCCAAAACCCTTCCCTGTCCGTCAATGTACTTGGTGGCGGAATGAATGATGATATCTGCGCCCAGTTTCAATGGCTGCTGTAAAACCGGAGTTGCAAAACAATTATCCACCACCAGCAATACGTTCTTTGCTTTGCAAATGGCCGCCAGGCGTTTGATGTCGATAATATCGAGTCCGGGATTGGAAGGTGTTTCAATGTACAAGATTTTCGTTTCCGGTTTGATTGCCTGCTCGTAACCAGCGTAATCAATCGCATCCACGTAGGTCGTTGTAATTCCCCATTTCGGAAGGATATTCACGAAGAGCTGATGTGTCGACCCAAAAACAGATTTGGAAGAAACGATGTGATCTCCTTGCTGAAGCAAAGTTGCAAAAGTGGTAAAAACTGCTGCCATTCCGGTTGCTGTTGCCCAAGCCGCTTCACCGGCTTCCAGTCGGGCTACTTTTTCCAATAACTCTTCCACATTCGGATTGGAATAGCGCGAGTAGATATTGGCTTCAATCTCATCTGAAAAGGCTGCCCGCATCTGCTCTGCATCATCGAATACATAACTGGAAGTTAAATATAACGGTACACTGTGCTCTGCTTCCTGAGAGCGCTCGTTTTGAATGCGGATGGCTAAGGTTTCGTTTCTGTAATTATTCATGATGGTGTCTGACTTCTGTTTGAATGTTTATTTGAGGGTTCAGGGATGCGGAAACGGAACAATACTTTTCATGGCTCAATTTGACTGCTGCGTCAGCTTTTTCCAAATCCACTTCTTTGTTGAATGAGAAAACCAAATGAATGGTCTCAAAGGATGCAGGAACCGCATCTTTCCGGTTTGCTTCCATATTTACTTCGTAAAAAGTCACTTCCTGACGTTGTTTTTGAAGGATTAAAAGCACATCGATCGACATGCAGCCTGCTAAGGAACTTGCCAGGACTTCCATGGGTCGCATTCCTTTATTTTTACCACCGATTTTCTCCGTTGCATCCATCTTTATCATTATTCCCGATTCATTGGTTGCTTCCAGAACAAAAGGAGCCTCCGTTAATTTTAAAGCTAATTTCATGACAACTCTTCGATTAAATGGGTTGATTCAGAAGCAGATAACAGGGTTTTATTAGTTAATTCAACACTTTCCGGAATAACTGCAAGAAAATAATCGGATGCGTGATTCCAGTTATGCTTTTGGATTTCTTTAAAATCAATGATCCCTATTTTGTAGCTGTGCGACTGACCGGAATAGGTTTCAAGTGTCTCCAAAAATGCAATCTCGTCCAGTTTTTCCTGCGTGGTGGCGCTCACGTATACTTTCAGTGAATAGTCATTTTCAAAAGTCAGCAGCTCTTCCGTTTTTGATTTCTTATATTCATAGGCATAATCAAATTGCAGGGCTGAAATATCGGAAAGTACCGCGCTCGCAGTGGGGTGGCTTCCGGCACCTTTTCCAAGGAACAATTGCTTGTCTGAAAATAAAGCTTCCACAACCACCGCATTGAACTCATTTTCTACATTAAAGGCAAAGTGGTTATTGGGGATCAGATGCGGTGCTACAAATCCAATCACCTGGTTATTGATCCGGGTTCCAAAAGCCAGTAACTTGATCTTCAATCCTTTTTCACGGGCATATGTCGCGTCCCAATCTTTCAACTGGCGAATTCCATAATTCCAAATAGCATCTTGTTTTGCGGAGAAACCAAAAGCGTGCTTCAATAACAAAACCAATTTGTACTTGGCGTCAAAACCATCCACATCCGAAGTCGGATCTAATTCAGCGAAGCCCAATTCCTGCGCATTCTTCAATGCTTCATCGAAAGATTCCCCTTCACTGGTCTTTGTCAGAATGTAGTTGGTTGTTCCGTTTACGATTCCATTGATATTCGAAAGTGAATCGTTGTTGTAATATTCTTCCAGGTTGCGGATGATCGGAATGGAGCCGCCAACCGAAGCTTCATACAGAAATGAAACGTTGTTTTCCTTCGCCAGTGAAATCAATTCGTCCAAATAATAAGCAATCAGTTTTTTATTGGCTGAAACAACGTGTTTTCCGGATTTCAGGGCACGTGTTACAATCTCATAAGCAGCTTCGTAATCACTGATCAATTCCACCACTACATTGATTTCTTCATCATTCAAAATCCGATCTGCATCCGTGCTGAAATAACTGGAATCAATGATCCGTTTCTTGCTTGAATCTTTGATAACAATGTGTTTGATCGAAGCCTGGAGCAAAGTTGTTCTGTTTAGTACTTCATACAATCCGGTTCCAACACATCCGAAACCGAATAATCCTATTGTGAGTTGTTTTTTCATCTTAGTTACTTTTTAAAAATTGTTTAATGTGGTTTGTTAAGGTTTCCGTTTCAACCAAAAATCCGTCGTGACCAAAATCGGATTGAAGGCGAACCAGTTTGGCGTTTGGTAAGCAATTTGCCAGTTCTTCCTGTTCTGAAACGGGAAACAATAAATCTGAATCGATTCCGATCACCAGAGCCGGCATACCGCATCTTTCGAATACGTTTCCGCCCCTATTTCTGAATACGTTGTGCGAATCCATTGCTTTCGACAAGATCC
Organism: uncultured Flavobacteriales bacterium; assembly: GCA_946478775.1. The sequence goes on along the minus strand of CAMLDR010000079.1, from coordinate 11,773 downwards.
AATAACTGAAGGCATTGAAACGATTCGCTAGTTTCTCGCCCTGGTATTTTTGATAGGAACTTGCTCTGAAATCATCATATCCGGAATTGTCGCTTTCACTTTGGGTAATTTTGTAGCCTTCATACGTTCGATAACTCAACATTCCGATTGCGCGGGCAGCTTTCAAACCGGCTTCTCCTCCGTTTGCCTGTTTGCCATAGAATGTCGGATCAGCCTGGATTGCCATGCGCTGTGCTTCGTTGAATGCAATTCCGAATGGAGAATGTTTCAGGTTTGTTGCAATCGGGATGATGTGATCAATTTTGTCCGGAATTAATAATGACCACTCCAACAATTGCTGTCCGCCCAGAGATGCTCCGATCAAAACATGGATCCGTTCTATTTCCAGTTCTTTTCGTACCAGTTCCAATCCTGCTGCCATATCCCGGACAGTGATGACAGGAAACGCATCAAATTGTTCTTCCGGTAAAAGTTCTTCACTCAAAGGACCGGTTGAACCATAAGCACTTCCGGGAACATTTACAGCTACGATGAAATAATCAGAGGGATCGAAACATTTTCCTGCTCCGAATAAATCGCCCCACCATTCCTCTACCCGGTGATTTCCGGTCAGTGCATGGCAAACCCAAACGACGTTTGAACGATCGGCATTCAATCTCCCCCAGGTTTGGTAAACCAGTGAAAGACTGGATAATTTTCTTCCGGATTCCAGCTGGAACTCAGACTTGGAAGAATAACGATGTTGTAACGGTTTTAAAACCTGTTCACTGCTGTGAACCGAATAACTTGTTGACATGAAAAAAATGTGTTGTAAATTGAAAGAGGATTGACTGAAGAATTAACAACAGCAACAACAACACATTTGATCGAAAATAAAATTAATTGGATTTATCCGAGGATTCGGATGGGGATAAGAAATGTAAATTTTTGCTCTTTTCATAACACAATTTTATATTCGTCGGATACACTATGTATCAAACTCGGAAGTTGGCACCGGTTTTCCAATCCCGACAGTTCTCGTCGTGACTTAAAGTTGGTTGCCAGAGGGTCAAAAAGTCCGTCTCTCGCCTCTTCTGTATAAACTACTTGTATTCTCGCTTAGAATTACGATGCAAATATTCTTAAAAGAAAATGATAAAAGCAAATAAATCAGCAAACATTTTGATTTTAACAATTATGGACCCATCTTCCTGAAATTTTACTACATTTAGTTTTGTGAAAAACAAACTACTGCTTATACTTCTTTTTAGCCCCGTATTTTTATGGTCTCAGCTATCTGTATCCGCCACTCATAAGAAGTTTAAAGATTGCAAATCAGGTAATTGTGATTTAACTCTCTTGAAGTATGTCGATTCTGAGATCCGAAAAAACAAGGAGCAAAAATTTGAATGGCTGGCTTGGGAAGTGGGTGTTTTAGATTCAATTGGTTCCGATAATAGGGATTCGATCCTTGCATTGATTCCAATCAAATTTATTCCGGATTTAAAATTCGGGGCTTCCGTGTACCTTGCTTTAGGCAAACAAAAAGCGGATTCCAGTCAATTCAATGATGCTATTGTTCTATTTTACAAAGGACTCAAACTAGCTCAAAAGAATGCATTCCCTTATGCTGAAGCTAGTATTCAACGGCAAATTGCACTGAGTTATTTGAAGCTGGATGAATATAAAAAAGCCGAAAGCCATTTATTGAGTTCCCTGAAAATCGGAAAGGAATTAGACGATCCGCTGTTACAGGCAAATGCATTCATCAGTCTCGGTAATGCAGTGAAGGAACAAAAAAGATATGCTGAAGCCATTCGCTATTACAACCAAAGTCTGAATATTGCAAAACAACTAAAAAACAAGCGTTTAATTGCCGGAAACTACAATAACCTGGGTAATGTAATGCGTCGCACCAAAAAATATAACGAAGCGCTGAACTACTTTTTCAAAGCCCTTGAAATGAACAAGGCCAGTAACAATCAGGAATGGATTTCATTCAACTACAATAACATTGGCCAAACATACCAGGATCTTTCCAATTACCCGGAGGCCATCACCTATTTCAAAAAATCATGTGAATTAAAGCAGGAAATAGGAGATTCATTGAATTTGATTTCCAGCTACTTAGGACTTTCCGGCGCTTACGCGAAAAACAATTCTTATAAAGCTGCTTATGAGTTCCTTGAAAAACACAATTCCCTGAAAGACACCATGAATCTGCAAGAGCAGGCGCGGGCATTAGAAGAATTGGAAACCAAGTATGAAACCGAAAAAAAAGAGGCTCAAATCAAGAACCTTCAAATTCAGGGTGAATTACAAAAAGAACGTGAGCAGCGTTTAAATGAACAAGCGGAAAAAAACAGGAATTATGTGCTCCTGGCTGTTGGATTGGTTTTGTTTTTATGTGGCGGCCTTCTTATTCTTATTCGATCAAACAGGCAAAAACAGCTTTCTAACACATTGCTTAATTCCAAAAACGCTGAAATTGCCAAATCGCATTTTGCCTTATCAGAAGCAATGGATGAACTTCAGGTTAAAAATAAAGAAGTGCTGGATTCCATTAATTATGCAAATTATATTCAGCAAGCCTCTTTACCCAATTTAAAGCAGTTGAAGAGTCCGCATTTAGACCTGGAATTGTTCTTCGCTCCGAAAGACATTGTAAGCGGTGATTTTTACTTCTTATTTCCGCGAAAAGATGCCATCATCTTTGGAATTGGGGATTGCACAGGACATGGCGTTCCGGGAGCAATGGTTTCCTTGATCGGAATGAACGGACTGGAAAAAGTAACCAAGGAAAACACCCATTTAGACACCGCTTCCATGGTGGAAGACGTAAATCAGTTCTTACTGAAAAGCCTTCATCGGGGAAGCAGCACGATAAACGATGGAATGGACTTAAGTTTTTGCATTTTCGAACCGCAAACCAAAACGCTTTATTTTACCGGGGCAAACCACAATGCTTTGATCATCCGTGCTAAATCAAACAACGACCGGTTAGATTTTCCTGTCAAGTATGAAAATGAAAGCACTCAGATGGGAGTTATTAACGGAACAAGAAGACCGGTTGGGCGATCATTTGTAAATGTGCCTTTTGAAAACAATCAGTTCAGCTGCTTATCCGGTGACCGGATCGTTTTATTCTCTGATGGTTATGCGGATCAAATCGGAGGAGAGATCAATAAAAAAATGAAACGCACCAATATGATGAATTTACTACTGGTTTCATCTGCAGAAACGGTTGAAGATCAAATCAATTATATGCGGGATGCTTTTTATAAATGGAAAAAGAACACCGAGCAGGTGGATGACGTTTGTGTTATGATCGTTGAAATCAAATAAGTTCGATGCGGAGATTAATTTCAGTTAACTCCGCATACTCTAAATCACCCGTCCCTACTGGGCAAATAGACACATGTCAATGCGTCTTTTGAGGATGGCTTGTTAGTGGGTAACCGGGATTTAACACTCCGAAATATTCACCGAAATATTCGTTGCCAATCCGCCATCGGATGTTTCCTTGTATTTCTCATTCATGTCCAAAGCGGTTTCCCACATCGTTTTGATAACTCCGTCCAATGAAACTTTGGCTGTATCCGGATCTCCCTGCAAAGCCAGCTGACAAGCAGTAATTGCCTTGATTGCCCCCATGGTATTACGCTCGATGCAGGGAATCTGTACCAATCCGCCAATCGGATCACAGGTCAATCCCAAATGATGTTCCATGGCGATTTCAGCAGCCATCATTGCCTGGCCCGGATTTCCACCCAAACATTCCGTTAAAGCAGCAGCAGCCATTGCGGAAGAAACCCCGATTTCAGCCTGGCAGCCACCCATTGCGGCTGATATCGTAGAACGTTTTTTGAAAATACTTCCTATTTCGGCAGCCACGGTCATGAAGCGGACAATGTCTTTCTCGTCTGTTCCTCCTGCGAAACAAACATAGTACATCAGAACAGCAGGAATGACTCCCGAAGCTCCGTTTGTTGGTGCTGTAACAACTCGTCCGAATGCGGCATTCTCTTCATTCACAGAAAGCGCAAAACAACTGACCCAGTTCAGCGTATTCTGAAAAATATTACTGGTAGCCTGAATTTGTTTGATAAAATCTTTGGAGTCTTTGCAGGCAATTCCATTGAGTAAACGCCTGCTCATTTCATAAGCTCTCCGCTTCACATTTAGTCCGCCGGGAAGTGTCCCTTCCGTATTTACGCCTCTGTAGACACAATCACGCATCACATTCCAAATTTCCAGGCAGCCTGCAATCGTTTCTTCCTGCGACCTCCAGGTTAATTCATTTCGCAATACGATTTCAGAGATACTTACCCCCTGCTCATCGCAATATCGCTTCAGATCTGCAGCAGTTTCAATGGGAAAAGGCAGCTGAACCGTATCTGCAGTCATAAATTCCTCGGCTCCTTCTTTCACCACAAATCCGCCCCCAATAGAATAATAAGTATGTGATTCTTGCGATCCATCCATCATAAATACCGTCAATGTCAATGCATTCGGGTGCCCGGGTAAGGATTTATCAAAATGAAAGATCAAATCCGTTTCGGGATCGAAAGTTATGACGTGCTCTCCGCAAATTTCCAGTGTTTTTGTCTGATGGATCCGTTCAAACTTCGGATTGATCGTATTTACGGCAATTGTAACGGGATCTTCTCCCATCAATCCCAAAAGAACAGCGATATCTGTCCCGTGGCCTTTACCGGTTTTAGCCAAAGACCCAAACAAATCCACATGAATCCGCTTAATCTCTTTGATCCCGGGATTTACTTTGTATAAATTGATGAATTGCTGTGAGGCTCTCCAGGGTCCCATCGTATGAGAACTCGAAGGGCCTACTCCGATCTTGAAAATATCAAAAACACTAATTTGTTCCATTGGGTGAATTTACTGAAAGCAAGGATAAGCAAAGTAATTACTCGACAACCCTGTGTAAAGGTAAGTTTTCAGCGCGGCATTGTTAAGAATTAAGCATTAAATAAGTTTAAATTCATATCCGCTCTCGTGGATAATTTATCAGTCAGCCGCGACTGACTTCTTATCTAACAAAAACCCATTCGGAAGGAGAAGATTGTTTTTCATCAAATGAATAACCATCTACCTGATACCCTTTCAAATCTTCCACATCGGTCAATTCATTCTGAATGATATATCTGGCCATTGCTCCCCGGGCATGTTTTGCAAAGATCATCACTATTTTATACTCGCCGTTCTTAAATTCTTTAAATACCGGAGTTACAACCGGATTTTTAACCTTTTTCCAAAGAATTGCCCGGTTGTATTCGGCAGAAGCCAAATTAACAATAGGTTCTCCTTTTTCGGTTTCCTTTAAAAGCGACTTGGTAAGCTTGTCTCCCCAAAATTGGTACAAACCGGTAACTCCTTCTTTGATTTCTAATCGCGTCCCCATTTCCAAACGATAGGGATGGATCAGATCCATTGGCTTCAATAAACCATACATACCCGACAAAATGCGCAAATTCTTCTGTGCTTTTTTCAATTCACTTTCCGAAAGGGATTCTGCATCCAGACCTTTATAAACTTCTCCTGTAAATAAAAAAGCTGCAGGTTTCACATCATCCGTTGGCTCGGGAGACAGATGCCAGGATTTATTTCTGTTTACATTCAGCTCGGCAATATCTTTTGAAACATGCATCAACTCCATAAGATCCTTAGCCTTCATTTTTTTTAGCTTTCCAACCAGAGATTTTGCCTCTTTGGAGAAAGCAGGCTGTGTGAAATCGAACTTCGGGAATTGACAATTTTCGTTGATAGACTTTGCAGGAGAAATGAGAATTTTCATACTTGATTTTTCTTTGCCCAAAAATACGTTGAAAAAATCGAATTGGTTTTTATTTAAACTAAGAATCGCCTCAAGATTAAACTCGGGGCGATTCTTTTGAATAGCGTTTAGGCATCTAACTATTTCAGCAAGGTAACATGGCCGTCCAGTTCTGTTTTTTCATCATTTGATCTGTTTTTTACCTTGATCTTCCAGATATAGGTTCCATCAAGGAGTTTTTCGTTGTGATAAGTTCCGTCCCAGCCTTCTTCATAATTCAGAGATTCAAAGATGAGCTCTCCCCATCTGTTGAAAATCGAAAGATGATAACTGTTCACATCAAATCCGGAAGTTAAAATAGGTTTAAACACATTGTTAAACTCATCACCATCCGGTGAGAAGGCATTCGGTACATAATAGATCAGATCTTCTCCTACATGAACTGTTTGAGAAGTAGAATCGATGCACCCGTCGCTACTTACAGCAATTAAATATACTTCATAATAAGCCGACTCTTCATCGGGGAAAACATGGGTCGGATTTTCGTCTGTGCTGCCGCTTGATCCGTCTGAAAAATTCCATGAATAAGTGGCTGCACCATAAGAATTATTGAAGAAATTGACGAACGTATTGGAAGTTTCAAGTTCTGTAGGTGTCATATCAAAAGCCGCAACGGGATTTGGATAAACACATAAAAACGCTGGTTTTGTTCCGGTATTCGTACATCCTTCAGGAGTTGAAACAGTCAGTGTAACATCGTAACATCCCGGCTCTCTTAATTCCATATCGACCGTTCCGCAACCCGTATATTCATCTCCATTCGATAATGTCCACTGACAATCTATCAAATTACCTGTTGACAGATTCGTAAGTGTTGTAATCAGGGGAGAACATCCTGCTACTTCGGTTGCAGAAAAATCCACCTGTGGAATCGGAATAACCGTAACCAGGATCACATCGGTATTCTTACATCCGTTCACATCGGTTCCTTCTACGGTGTAATTAAGCGTTGCCGAAGGAACAAAAGCAGCTCCATTTGTTACATTGTTATCCCAAACATAGGTTGACGCACCCTGGCCATTTAAGGTAACAGGAAAACCATCACAAACCGGGAAATCATTTCCCGCAACTACGTTTGGTAAATCCCATACTCTTACCAGGACGCTGTTTCCAACTAAATTCGAGCACATGGAAACAGAACCTTCCTGCACTGATATCAATTGGTAATTATAATCTCCCGAAATGTTTGTTGGAACCGAAATAGTGGATTGTCCCGAAGCAGAAACGATGGTTTGAGAAGCTCCTCCATTCACTGAATATGTAAATGTGAATGGTGAAACCCCGTTTGTTCCCTGGAATGTTACCATGGGCTGCGTTTCATTCAAACACAAACTGGTATCTCCTGCAATGGTTGCACTTGGCAGCGGATTAACATTAATGGTTGCTGTACCAGCCTGATTCGCTGAGCATGCAGTAGATGAGCCATCCTGAACACTAAGCAATGTATAAACAAAGTTCCCAACGGTATTGGTTGGTACCGATATCGTGGAAGTATTCGATCCGTTCAAAGTAGTTATCGTTTGCTGCACTCCGTTCAATGTATAGGTAAACGTATAGGGGCCAACGGTATTTCCTGCCGTAAAAGTTACCTGGGGCTGGTTCGAGTATTGGCAGATCGTTGCGTCTCCTGCAATGACAGCAGTTGGCAGATCATTCACTACAACTGTAGCTACACCTTGCTGCAGATTCAAACAAGTTGTTGCACTTGCATCCTCAACACTGATTAAACTATACTGATGGTTACCCGCTGCATTGGTAGGAATCTGAATCGTTGCGATTCCGGCAGCATTCGATACTACCTGCACAGCTGCTCCGCCATTGTATGAATAACTAAAAGTATAAGGTGCGGTCCCGTTTGCTCCGGTAAAAGTAACCTCCGGCTGAGCATCATTCAGGCAAACAGTAGTGTTTCCCGAAATAACTGCGGTAGGCATCGGATTTACAGTAAGGACAACTGCGTCGGTATTGACACATCCTGCTGCACTTGTTCCCGTTGCTACATAATTGGTTGCACCTAAAGTCGGTGTTATCACGGTTCCATTAGGAATATTCGCGCCCCAAAAATAATTGACCGCTGTTCCGGTGGCAGTCATGGCCATCTGATCTCCTTCACAAACCGTTACATCCGCACCTGCATTTACAACCGGCAATGCATTAATTGTAAGTTGAGTGCTCGTAACTGCATAACACGGAACACTTGGAGTGAATGAAATGGTATACAATTGGGAAGTAGTCGTTGTACTGGAGGATAAATCCAATACTCCGGTATTCGGATTAATGGTCACAGTGGCAGGTAATACGCTGTATGTTCCGGCCAAAGGAGTTGAAAGTGTGGGTGTAGGATCAGCCGCATCTATGCAATATTCCGGGTTTGGATAAGACAAGGTGTAAGGATTCGATGGGTTCACCGTTACCAAAACCTGGTCTGTTGCAGGACAGCCATTCAAATCAATTCCATTGACAGTATACGTTTGAGTGGTCGCCGGACTAAATGCAACACCGTCCGTTACCCCATTGTCCCAAATAAAATTATTTCCGCCTGCTCCGTTTAAAGTCACATTTTGTCCTTCGCAAATTGTTTGGTCCGGTCCTCCGTTGATCACAGGATCTAAAACGTTTACTGTAATCGGCAAAGACTGACACAAAAAGTTTCCGTTATCATCGTATAACCCGGCTACAAAAACGGTGTCGCTGTAAACAGGGATCGTAACGGTATTCGAAGATGGTGTATTGCTCCCATTAATGTCCCAACCGATATTGGTATTTAGGCAAGGTCCGGCATTGATGAAAATGTTATCTAGCCCCCAGTTATCACAACAATTACCGGATGAATTTGTTTGAATCCATCGGAATATGGTGTTTGTTGTTGCAGCAGCAGCAGGAATGGGAACGGAAATCTGGCTCCAGTTCGTATAGGCTGTTGCCCCGTTAATCGAAGCATTCCCACCCGGATTCGCTCCAAGCTGAAAGCCCCACGGACTGAAATAAACAAACTCTACCCAAGTAGCTCCTCCATCCAAACTGTATTGAATAGAAACACCTTCGTCCTGTTCATCGGGCCCTTCACATGGAACAGGACCGCCCTGTACAGCATATCTCATTTCAAAATCGAGCGTTCCTCCTGAACAAACATCGAAACTCGCACTGGTAATATTGGGTGTTCCCACTGCTGTTGAAGCCCAAAAGTAAGGCGTATTATCCAGTGAATTCCCACATAAAACGCCATAATTCGCAGCTCCGGAAGTAGACCAGCCTGCAGGAAGTGCATTGTTGTTAAAGTCAAAGGATTGATTTGCCTGGGTTATTGTTCCGGTAGCCGTTAATGTAACGACAGCTCCCGGACAAACCGTTAGTGGGTTTGGTCCCGCAATCGAGACTTCGCACGTTTGTGAATACCCGGTAAGCACACCGAGCAAGCACACCAAAAGTAATGATGCTTTCATAGTAAGTCGTATAAATAAAAATAAGAAGTAGTGATCAAAGGATCTTCATTCAGCGTAGCTGCTGATTACTCCACGATCAAATTTTCAATTCGTAATTCCTGGAAGTTCCACGCTCCCGAAAAATTGGGATTGCGCAAGTAGACTTTAGTTTTGTCATCAGAACTGCACGAAGCAGCATAAACCTGATTAGGAGACAAACTAACGTAGTAGAGAGTTTCATCACTGCCATTGCATCCGGAACATCCTTCAGCAAATTGAGTGACAATATTAAATCCGACATGCAAAGCATTTGTTGTCAGGTTCTCAATTTTTAAAAAAGCAAATTGATAAGCTTGTTTTCCGGTTTCAACGTCACAGTCCCCTCGCACATAGGATATTTTTACTTGCGGAGTTGTAATGAGCTGTTGCTCCTCCTGTGAAAACGCTGTCGAACTAAAAAGCACGCATACCGCAATACTTTTTGTCCATTTGAACAGATCCCTTTTCATAATCTAATAGTTAGTAGCATTGGTCTATATTAGTAGACAAATGGCAATTAATAGATGTGTGTTTTAATAATAACCTTCAAAAAAATTTTAGTCAAGTCATCTGTTTTAAAGACTCCTTTTTCGACTAAACAGTCAGCCTATTTTATCAAAACGCAAAAGTCAGTGACAATTCTACTATTCTAGTCGAATATTAAGGTTTCGTTGAACTAGTCTGTTGAAAACGGACTATAAAGATTTCAGTTTTGTTCTTAGAGGAACTCTAACAAATTTATAATAATTTGGCATCTGTGCAAGTAAAATGTGAATTATTATTACAAAAAGTTTAAGTAACGAGCATATTATGCCTGAATCCTTATGTTATGGGATGAATCGAGTGTATGCATTTGAATATTCCAGGGAATGCTTACTTCCATCCGAAATGTTTCTCTGCTTCATCCACAATCTGACCACCGATTGCCAGTGATGCCGTTGCAGCCGGAGAGGGTGCATTCAAGACGTGAATGGAGTTCTCGTGGAATTCGAAACGGAAATCATCCCGCGTGTCTCCGTCTTCCGCCAGTAAAAGAGCTCTCACTCCTGCTCTTCCCGGGTGAATGTCGTCCATTGTAAGGGATGGAACAATCCGCTGCAATGTTTTCAGGAATAAACGTTTGGAAAAGGCTCTGCGGTATTCGTCAATCCCGAATTTCATGTTGTTGAAGAACAATTTCCAGGTTCCTTTATAGGTCAATGCGTCAAAAGTATCTCTCATAGAAAAATCCGTTTTACCGTATCCTTCACGCTTAAAGGTGAAAACAGCATTCGGACCGCATTCGATCTCTCCATTGGTCATACGTGTAAAGTGAACCCCCAGGAACGGGAAATCCGGATTTGGGACCGGGTAGATCAGGTTTTTTACTTTATGCTTGGCTTCTTCGGTTAATTCGTAATAATCACCGCGGAAACCAACTACTTTCTCTTTCAGTTTAACACCGTCTTTTTTAGCCAGACGATCCGCCTGGAGTCCTCCGCAGAAGATCAGGTATTTTGCTTCAATAGTTCCTTTATTGGTCACTATCACCGTTTTCTCTGCCGAACGTTCGATCCCAATAACCTCATGACTCAGCTTCATAGCACTTTTCGGCTGCATGGAAAGCGCTATTTCTGCCATTTTCTCTGTTGCACCGCGAAAATCAATAATCCCTGTACAAGGAACCCAGATACCCCCGATACTTTCCACGTAAGGCTCTATTTCTTTCACGCGTTTCGCATCGATCATTTCAATTCCTTCGGTATTGTTTGCCAATCCATTCTGAAAGATTTTGTCCATGTTCGATAATTCGGAAGGATCAACGGCTACAACCACTTTTCCACAAACGTCATGAGCAATGTGGTGTTCTTTGGCAAATGCAACCAATTCATGTCGACCCGCAACGCAGTTCTTAGCTTTTAACGATCCTGGTTTGTAATACAATCCGCTGTGAATAACCCCGGAATTATTTCCCGTCTGATGATCTGCCAGCTTCGCTTCTTTCTCAATCAAAACAAGTGCTAAATCAGGATAACGCTTTTGCATCTTGTAGAGTGTCGCTGCACCTACTATTCCACCACCGATAATTGCTACGTCGTACGCCATGAATGTGTAAATTTTCTGCAAAGGTACTAGAAAAAGCAATAGTATATAATGACTACATTTGAACACTTTCAGAAAAGAGAGAAAACAAGAACGAAGCATGCAAAAAGAAAAAAATCACTTTGAAAACCTGAATGGATTGCGGTTCATCGGTGCTTTCATGGTCGTCAAATGGAACTGGCATGGCAACACGAAATGTGTATTCTATCATCAAAAAGAGACAATAAAACACTTATTCTTCGACTGACAGTTTGCACGGTCTATTTGTTCCGTTATCCAGATGGATTCCAACTTGTATCCATCAACTTCAGTTTCCAATGTTTTTGATAACTGGTTATTTGGGATTGATAATAAGTTTAGAACCATTTTAAGGGTAGGAGCGCTTGCCGTTATATGA
>CAMLDR010000078.1 GCA_946478775.1 uncultured Flavobacteriales bacterium | reverse complement strand
ATTTCGTTATTTTTACCATTCAAATGAGTCGTATGGCACAAAAAAGTAAAGGACCGGCTACGTCGTCTTTTTCACCGAAAGAACATAAAAGAGCAACAATCGCCTATTGGTTACTTGCCACTTTCCCGCTTTATTTTATCGGAGCATTGCTTTTGTTCCAATCAGAGGACAACCTTCCTCCTGTTGCGATGTTAGACAACCCACCGGAATTATTGGCTTCTGTTATTATTGCAGATGACGGTGAAACCGAATTGGGCCGTTACTGGAAGATCAACCGAACTTCGGTGGAATACCGCAAAATCAGCCCGAACGTTACCGATGCATTGATCTCAACAGAAGATGAGCGTTTTCATGATCATTCCGGGGTGGATTTCAGAGCAGTCGGCCGTGCGATCGTCAATGTGGGTGGTGCCGGAGGTGCCTCCACGATTACACAACAGCTGGCAAAACAATTATACACCCTTCAATTGCGTGAACGCCAGGAATTGGCGCGTGCAAACGGTGAAGATGTGGAATCCGGCTCTACAGGAAGAATTGGAAGGATGTGGAATCGTTTGAATGAAAAAGCACGCGAAAACATTATCGCAACCCGTTTGGAAGCTCGTTTTACGAAGGAAGAAATCATCACGATGTACCTGAACCAATTCGATTTTCTTTACAATGCCGTTGGAATTTCCAACGCTTCGAAAGTGTATTTCAACAAAAAACCGGCATCATTATCCAAAGAAGAAGCAGCCATGCTTGTGGGAATGTGTAAAAACCCGGCTTTGTATAATCCTTACACCTTCAAGATCAAGAATTACAGACTTTCACTGGCAAAAAATAAAGGTGTTGAACCGTCATCGATTACTTCGGCAGAAATTGCCGATGCAAGAGCAGCAGACAGCCTTCGCGCATTAACAAGACGCAACCAGGTATTGATGCAGTGGCTAAAAAATTCAGACGAAGGAAATGAGGCTTTGCGCCAGAAATTGACCCAGGCTGAATACGACCGACTGAGTAAGAAGCCTTTGATCACCAACTATCAGATCGTAGACCATAAAAGAGGAATTGCTCCTTACTTCAGAGAGTCATTGCGCAATGAAGTAACGGAACTGTTACAAACGAAAAACGCAGATGGTTCCATGGTTTACAAACGTGAGGACGGCCTTCCGTATGATATTTACAGAGACGGACTGCGTATTTACACTACTTTGAATGCAGATATGCAGGAACATGCGGAATATGCCCTCGAAAGACATTTGAAGGACGAAATGCAGCCTTTGTTCGACAAGAACAACAAGTCGGCAAAAAACTGGCCGTTCTCCAACACGTTGTCAGAAGATGAAGTAAACAGCATTCTTCGCTCGTCTATGCGCCGTTCAGATCGTTACCGTGTTCTTTCGGAAGCAGGGTTATCGGAAGAAGAGATCAAACGCAACTTCAATGAACCGGTTCAAATGCGCGTGTTCAGCTGGAATGGTGAACGGGATACGATCATGAGCCCGATGGACTCTATGAGGTATTACAAATCATTCCTGCAAGCCGGATTAATTTCCATCGAACCAAGTACCGGCTTTGTAAAAGCATGGGTTGGAGGAGCAAATATTGATCATTTTGCATACGATCACGTGAAACTGGGAAAACGACAGGTCGGTTCCACGATCAAACCATTTGTTTATGCCGCCGGTGTTACCATGAATGTGATCAAACCGGGATTGGTTATTCCGAATATTTCCTACTGTGTGGATCTCTATGACCCGAACGGAAATCCGGACGGACAATGGTGCCCGCGAAATTCAGACGGAAGCAAGGCCGGAGGAACTATTTCTATTCAAAAAGGACTTGCCATGTCCAATAACCGGATTGCTGTTTATGTCATGAAACAAATGGGAGCCTTAGCAGGACCTAAAACCGTAGCAAAACTGATGCGTGATATGGACATCGATTTGCTGGACCGCGATGTTGTTCCGGCCATGTGTTTGGGTTCAATGGACCTTTCCTTGTACGAATTGGTGGGAGCTCAGGCAACTTTCGTTAACAAAGGAATTTTCAATAAACCAACCAGTATTTTGCGGATTGAAGACCGCTCGGGGCACGTAATCTACAGTGCAAAAACCGTTTCGAAAGAAGCGATGAACGAAAACGTGGCTTATACCATCCTGAAAATGATGAAAGGTGTGATCCAGGGAGGTACAGGAAGCAGATTGCGCGGTGGTTCGGCATACGGAGGCATTGCTTACCCGACTGCAGGAAAAACAGGAACTACTCAAAATAACTCGGATGGCTGGTTCGTTGGTTTAACACCGGATTTAGCAACAGGAGTATGGGTTGGAGCCGAAGACCGTGGAGTTCGTTTCCGAAGCACCGATTTGGGCCAGGGAGCACGAACTGCTCTTCCTATTTATGGCTATTACATGAATAAAGTGTATAAAGATCCTAAAATAGCCATATCGACGACCGATTTTGAAGCTCCGCGGAATTATGACAATTCGGTCTTTAATCTGACCGGAGAAATTATTGAAATAGAAGACTCAGATTCTACAACCGTTGATATCAACCAAATACAAATGTGATAGAAGACCATGAATAAAGTTGTAAAAAACGTGGAAGAAGCCCTGGCAGGCATTGAAGATAACATGACCCTGATGGTTGGCGGATTCGGACTATGCGGAATTCCCGAGAACTCGATTGCACAATTGGTGAAAATGGGTACAAAAGGATTGACTTGCATTTCAAATAATGCCGGTGTGGATGATTTTGGACTGGGCCTATTGTTGCAAAAGAAACAGGTCAAAAAAATGATCTCTTCCTACGTAGGTGAAAACGAAGAATTCGAGCGCCAGATGCTGTCCGGTGAACTGGAAGTGGATTTGATCCCTCAGGGTTCTTTGGCTGAACGCTGCAGAGCAGGTGGAGCCGGAATCCCGATGTTCTTTACACCAGCGGGGTATGGAACAGAAGTTGCCGAAGGAAAAGAAGTCCGTGTTTTCAATGGAAAACCGCACATCCTGGAAAGTGCTTTGACTGCAGATTTTGCAATCGTGAAGGCGTGGAAAGGTGATACGGAAGGAAACCTGGTTTTCAAAGCCACAGCACGCAATTTCAACCCGATGATGGCAATGGCCGGAAAGATAACCGTTGCTGAAGTAGAAGAACTGGTTCCGGCGGGAGAACTGGACCCGAACTTCATTCACACTCCCGGAATTTTCGTTCAGCGCATTTTCCAGGGAGAAAAATTTGAGAAACGCATCGAGCAACGCACTGTCCGATCGAAGTAAATATTAGATATTCAATGAGATAGAGTGGCTGCTTTGGCCACTTTTTCTTTTTAATCCTTGCTGTAACCAAAAAGTGAAATAAGAAAAAGCGAAAGCTTTTGATCTGGTCCCGAAGTTTCGGGATTAGTGAAGCTATTTGTTGATTACAACTGAAATCATTTTACATTTGCATGAATCTAAACGAATAAAATCCGACAATTTGATTCCAAAAAACTCCAAAACTATTTATTCCGATACTTCGGAACGACTCATTACCTGGATCCTCTTTTTGGGTTTATTGGTCTATGCCATTTTGAGAGCCTGGATCGTTTCCCCTATCCACGATGAAGTAGCCACCTATTTTCATTACATTGAAACAGGAGAAATACGCGGAGGACGCTCATTAATGGATGCCAATAACCACTTGTTCAACAGCTGGCTGGGAAACCTCTCTTATCGCTGGTTCGGAGAACATTTTTTCCTGTTC
This sequence comes from uncultured Flavobacteriales bacterium, assembly GCA_946478775.1. The sequence goes on along the minus strand of CAMLDR010000078.1, from coordinate 15,354 downwards.
AGGCTTCCTGCAATTTTTTGTTTCTGTCTTTATTTTTGGTCGAGCAGAAAGCTGACACGCAATCTGAACTTGGGCGTTTGGGGAGAATTTTGTTTCGTGGCCCTGAATACCATTCCGTGGATCTTTGATTATTTCAGTTACACAAGAGGATATGGGCTTGCAATCGGTTTCTTTATGGCAGCACTTCTCCAGTTGTCTTTGTGGCTGAAGGAAAAACATACCGGACATTTGGTCCTGCTTTTGGGATTCCTTTATTTGGCGGTGCTTTCCAATCTAACCTACCTGATTACTTCTTTAATCCTCGTTTCTTATATTGTTTTCGCCACCCTGCTTTATGCAAAGAAAATGGGTGTCAAAGCTGTGGTTTTCCATGCATTTCTGCTCATTGTTTTCGGGTTTTCATTGATTCCCCTCATCCAATTCAGTTTTGAACTAAAAGAAGCAGGAGCGCTTTATTACGGAAGTCTGGACGGACTTTGGTGGGTAACAGGGAAAACGCTTTCGAGATATATTTTATTTTACGATGCAAACTGGCTTCGAATTGCCTATCTGCTGATCGGCTTGACAGGAACTCTTATCTTATTCCTGCAATGGAAAAAAGAATCCTGGCTTCAGTTCCTGACAAGCACTTCCTTCTGGTTATGCATGCTGATTGCGGGAAATATCTTCGCCATCCTTTTCCTGGCAAAAGTGATGAAGGTAAATTACCCGGAAGACCGTGCGGCCATGTATTTGATTCCTTTAAGCATACTTGCCTTAACCGTCCTTTTTGCCCAATACCGGTTTTCGAAATACTTCCTGCTGGTTTTGCTGTTTTTCCCGATCAGCTTTCTTGTGAAACTAAACCTGAACACGTCTGTTTTCTCCCCGGATGACCGCATGAGCGAATCATTCTATAGAAATGCGGTGAAAGACCTCAAAACCAATGAAACGGTTAGTATTTACCCGATCCAGCAGTTGACTTATGCCTATTTTGAACGAACGAATAAACAGCATCCAATCAAACACATCGGGACAATCCAAAAAGATTTCCTTCCTTCAAGTGATTTGATCCTGACGAAAACTACCTGGTTATTCCCGAAAGACGATATCAGCGCTTATAAAGTAGTAGCGAAAGATCCGGCGAGCACTTACATTGCCCTCAGAAGAAAAAAGCCCTTCAAACAAGTCCATTTATTTGATTCCATCGGTAAAACACGTCAATCCGATGAGGAATATATTCTGTTCTACGATGGTCCGATCCGTCCGGAATGGCGAAACAAACTGATCCAAATTGATCTGAAAGCGGATTTTAAAACGGATAAAGAACTGAACGATTTCAATGCGGTGATTTCCACCAACGATTCACTGGATGTAAACCTTCGGTACGAATATCAGAACCTTCGCTGGTATTACGGAGAAAATGTACAGCGCTTTAAATTGCATTATCCTTATGCCGCAAAGCATTTTCTAGACGAAGAATCCCGTTTGATTATTTATATTTGGAACCCGGAAAGAAAGCATTTCAAGCTGACCAATCCGACCATTCAGATTATTGAGTTAAAATAAAGCACATGGCACTAGATAAAACCGGAATTGCAAAGCGAATTGCACAGGAACTAAAAGACGGCTGGTACGTGAATTTAGGGATTGGTATTCCAACCTTGGTTGCAAATTACATTCCTGAAGGCATTGAAGTTGAATTTCAATCCGAGAACGGGATTTTGGGAATGGGGCCTTTTCCTTTTGAGGGAGAAGAAGATCCGGATTTAATCAATGCAGGAAAACAAACGGTTACTTTACGTCCGGGTGCAGCTATTTTTGATTCGGCAACATCATTTGCTATGATTCGCGGCCAACACGTGCAGTTAACGGTTCTTGGGGCAATGGAAGTTTCACAGAACGGCGATATTGCCAATTGGAAAATTCCGGGGAAAATGGTAAAAGGAATGGGTGGTGCAATGGATTTGGTTGCTTCTGCCGAGAATATCATCGTTGCCATGATGCATTCCAACAAGGCAGGTGAATCGAAAATACTGAAAGCCTGTACTTTGCCTTTAACGGGAGTTGGTTGTGTGAAGAAAGTCGTTACCGAATTAGCCGTTTTGGAGATCAAAGACAACAAATTTCACCTGATTGAGCGTGCTCCGGGAGTCAGTGTCGAAGAAATCGTTTCGAAAACAGAAGGAGATCTGGTCGTTCCGGATTTTGTTCCCGAAATGAATATCTAATAAAATTCCCTTTTTTACGTTATTATCCCAGCATGATTCAAAAATTATCCATTCTTATTCCGGCTTACAACGAAGGTCCAACCATTCACCTGATCCTGGACAAGATCAAAAAAGTGCAGCTTGAAAACGACATTCATAAAGAATTAGTGATCGTAAATGATTGTTCGAAGGATAATACGGTGGAGCGTATTGAAGCATACATGGCTGCGAATCCGGAAATGGATATTCGCTTGTTCTCTCAGCCCCACAACCAGGGAAAAGGAGCCGCAATTAATCGTGCTATAAAGGAATCCACAGGTGAATACATTATTATCCAGGATGCAGATCTGGAATACGATCCCGAAGAATACAACCTGCTTTTAAAGCCTGTTTATATGGACAATGCCGATGTTGTTTATGGTTCCCGTTTTATGGGGCACCAACCTCATCGTATTTTGTTTTACTGGCACTCTAAAGGAAATAAGTTTCTCACGGGCTTATCCAATATGATGACGAACCTGAACCTGACTGACATGGAAACCTGTTATAAGCTGATTCGTTCCACTATTGCAAAAGATCTCCAAATCAAGGAAAATCGTTTCGGAATTGAACCTGAAATCACTGCCAAGCTGGCTAAACGCAAAGGAATCCGCATCTATGAAGTGGGCATTTCTTATTACGGAAGAACATACGAGGAAGGTAAGAAAATTGGCTGGAAAGATGGTTTCAGAGCGATTTATTGCATTATCAAATACCGCTTTACTAACTAATTGGCACTTCGACTCCGCTAAGTGACCAATTGAATCTAGTCCGATTTGATTGAAAGTTGATTGAGCGGAGTCGAAATCACACTTTAATACCGGATTTTCCGGGACAAACTGATCGCGTGCTTTTCTACCAGCCAATAATAACAGAGCGCAAAGGCAACAGAACCGCAGACCGCTGCTATAAAGTACAACCAGGGATTCCAGCCCATACCCGTTTCGCTTTTACAGTAAAACAAAAACAAACCTCCCGAAAACCCATGGGTCAGGTAAATGGAATAGGAAAACTGCCCAATTTGTTCCATCCAACGGTTTTTGATCGGTATCCAAAGTAAAAAAACAATTCCAATTACTGAAATCATCACATCTTCCAGTGGAAAGACCAGGCAAAGAAAGAGCATACAAGCTGCTATCAGACAGTAATTAATGACCAGATCGGTAGATTTATAGATTTGGCAGCAGGCAATTCCAATAAGGAAAAAAGGAATGTTGTGCACCAGGTCAAACGAAGCATGATAATAATAAGTTCCTGCTAAGCTTCCAAACGTGATCAGGGCATAACTCCAGCTTGTTTTTTTCATCAGTACAGCCAGTAAACCTATTATGAGATAAAAAAGGAATTCTACTTTCAGGGTGATAAAAATCAGGTTCATCCAATTATACTGCTTGAACAAATCTACCGTCAGCGTTGCATTCTGCAGCAATTCTTTCCAGCCATACGGAAAAGGCCAGCCCCACATAAACGGAACCGTGCAGGTTAATAAAATGACTCCCCAAAAAGGAGGAAAAATGCGGGAAATTCTTTTTAGCAGGTACTTGGGATACTGTTTAAACCCAAAGGAAGGATTTGCAAGCGAATAGTAAATCACAAATCCGGAAATGATGTAAAACAGTTCTACTCCCTGCGCTCCAAATTCCGAATACCCGCGGATTGATTCATTTGCGATCAAAGGTCCGTTGGGATGCTGGAATGAAATAAAATGGAATACCATCACCATCAGAGCTGCAATAGCCCTTAAGGATTCAATATGGCCCAAATGTTTCTTTTCTTTTTCCAATGCGTCGCTAAAATAGTGCTTTCTGCCGGATTGAAAACCCGTTAAGTCGGGAACCAAACAAAAAACCCTGACGTTGCTCTTGCAAGTCAGGGTTTAAACGTATCTTCTACCGATTTAGTACAATTCTTGTTTTAGAGCTGTACGGTAATCCTTAATTTCTTCTCTATTGATCTTGTGATCCGCATTCTTCAGCAAATTCAACAAATACAAAAAGTTTTCCTGGTCTTCAATTTCCAAAGGATACTCATTTCCTTCTTCATCCTCTTCGTATTGTGCCTGAACATCGAATGCGCTTCTGTCTAACAAAAACTCGTATGACAAACGCAAAACTTTCACCACCAAAGGATCTTGTTCTTTCAAAGCCTGCTCACGCAATTCTTTCAAATCGTCTACAATACCCTTGTAAGCAATCCCCTCTTTTTCCACTTTTGAAACAATCGTTTCTAATTTTTTATTGGCAATGGCCGTTTTCATACTTCAACTTTCAAGACATGCAAATGTAATGACTTATTAGCAGTTAAAATAACATCCAGCGCGTTTTTTTACAAAATCATTTGAATTTCCACTTCCTTCACCTGCTTTCTTTTCCAATAGAGGACTCACAAGTAGAACGAATGATTATATTTGTGAAAACAGAAAAACCAATCTTTTGCTAGATTTAACACTCAAAGGCATCCTCACCGGATTTATACTCAGTATAATGATCGGGCCCGTATTCTTTCTTCTTTTGGAGACTAGTATTCGGAAGGGAGTCCGCGCTGCTATTGCGTTTGACGTGGGTGTGCTGCTTTCTGACCTGATCTATATCTTAATTGCCCTCGTTTTTTATGCCCAGGTTACCAAAATAACTTCCGGAGAATACGCACATATCATTTCCATTGTCGGCGGGATTATCCTGATTATCTTCGGATTAGTGACCCTGCTGCGCAAACCAAAGGAAGACGCCAAAGAAACAGATAAAGCGTTAAGCAGTACCAAAAAAGACCTGATCCTTTTAGGATTGAAAGGTTTTCTACTGAACATTGCCAATCCGGGAGTGATTTTCTACTGGATTACGGTGATTGCATTGGGTGCTGACGGGAAGAAAAATGCCAGTGAAGCCATTGACGAAAGTACCTACTGGTACATTCTGATCATTATGGTAACCTTCTTCGCTGTGGACCTTTTAAAAATTCTTGGCGCTAAAAAATTAAGGCCGTTCATTACAGAAAACGTATTGTTGGGACTTAACAGGCTCATTGGACTGATTATTATCGGAACAGGAGTGTTGTTGGTTATCAAAGGCTTTCTGGCAAAATAAGTCTTGTAACATTTCCATTTAATCGCGATTATTACCTTGAAAACTCATTCCAATTCCATGAAATTCGTTTGCATCCTCTTTCTTTTATTTTCTTTTACGCTGACGGGGCAGGTAATAAACAAAGAAAACCTTACTCCGAAAGAGAAGAACTATTATGATTTTCAACAAACCCAGCTGGAATCCATCGGAAGTTATTACAAAGATCCGTTAGGAGAATCGAGAGACAAGCATGGAAAATGGTTGTACTATGACCGATTTGGAACAGTCATCGAAGAGCGCAATTATTACCGCGGAAAACTGCATGGAAGAGTCGTTGCTTTTCATTCCAATGGCAAGAACAAACAGGAAGGTTATTTTAAAAAGGGAGAACAGGACAGCGTTTTCAGAGAATGGAATGAGACCGGGAAATTAAGTGTCCAGGGAAATTATAAGTTTGGACAACCTGTTGGAATTTGGGAATATTACTACCTGACCGGGCAGAAAAAACAAGTAGAAGAAATCATCGATACCACAACCTATCTGCGTGAATTCTGGATGCCCGACAGCCTGCATACCCAAAAAGTAAAAAATGGGAATGGTGAATACCTCACTTTCTTTGATACCGGGATGGAGAAAGAATGGTACAACTACAAGGACGGATTAAAGGACGGGCCCTTTGAAGAGATCTCCATATATGGCTACTTGCTCATCAACGGAAAATTCAAAAACGGGCAAAAAGACAGCACATGGAATTTTTTCTATTACACAGGGAAGAAGGAAAAAACCAGTAATTACGTCAATGGGAAATTGAACGGTGATTACAAATACTTTTACGACAATGAGCAGGTGAATGTAGAAGGAACTTACACGGAAGGAGAAAAATCCGGTTTGTGGACCTGGTATACGAAAAAAGGAACCAAGGACATGGAAGGTTCTTTTGATAAAGGCCAGCAAAATGGCAAATGGACGTACTGGTACCCAACCGGCGAACTCCGGAACTATGCCGAATACGATCACGACAAAAAAACAGGTACCTGGCAGTACTTCTACAAAGACGGAAGCAAATTTAAAACTTCTCCTTACGTCAATGACGAAAAACACGGTCAATGGGACACCTGGTATGAAAACGGACAGCTTCTAATGTCCGGAAAATACGAAAAAGGCAAGGAAGAAGGAACCTGGGTGAACTATTGGGAAACCGGAAAAGAAAAGAACATTGCCACTTTCAAAAACGGTTTGCTTCATGGCAAATGGGAATCTTACTTTCCAACAGGAAAACCGAATGTTTTCGGGAATTACAAAGAAGGAGAAAAATCCGGGGAATGGACCAGCTTTTTTGACAATGGGAAACCCAAAGACGTTTTCAACTATAAAGTCATTATCAAGAAGTCAAAAATTCCAAATGGTCCTTTGAAAGACTATGATGTGAAAGAAAGCATCAAAGACGGGCATTCCATTTCTTTTTCCCAGAAAGACTATAAAAAAACCGAAGAGGGCGATTATAAAAACGGGGAGAAAGACGGCGTTTGGTACACTTATTGGCCCGGAGGACATATCCCAAGTAATACCACCACTTACAAGAATGGTTTGCTGGAAGGAAAATCTACTGAACTGGACCGAAGAGGAAATCTGGTTTCTGAAACCGAATACAAAGATGGGTTGAAGCACGGGAAAATGAAGATCTACGACAAACGCGGCAAAGTAGCCAAAGAACTGGAGTTTGAATTCGGGCAGCAGGTCATCAAAGGCGCCGGCGGAAGCAATATTGAGTTTAAAACGAGGTAGAGAAAGTTCAAAATGCTTGCATCCAAGGATTTTTTCCTTAAAATTGCACCAACATTTAACCTAAAAAAATGAAAACGAACTTTTTATTTGCCGCCATACTTGGTGTATCGGTACTAGCTTCCTGCTCGAAAGTAAGAAATTGCGAATGCAAAACAACTTGGGTGGAATATACCGAGTTTGGAGCCGCCGATCGTGAAGAAACCACCTCTTTTCCGGTAAAAGGGACTAAAAAAGACGCAAAAACGGAATGTGATATCATCGCAACAAACCAGGATAATATCGAGGGTCACTACACCTTGTGTTCTGTAAAAGATTAAGTTAGATTCTGCTTCAGAAGCTTGAAAGATTTGATCTTTTTTCTTAAATTAAGTAAGAAAAGAGATATGACAGATCAGGAATTAGGCATTTTCGGGGAGCAGATGGCTCAAAAATTCCTTCAAAAAAACGGATATCGTATTCGGAAGATCAATTACCGGTATTTGAAGTTTGAGATCGATATTATTGCTGAAAAGGATGAAAAGATTGTAGTGGTGGAAGTAAAAACCCGGCAAACTGCAGAAATCGGCGAGCCGTGGATGGCGGTCACCAAAAAGAAGCAGCGGCAGATCATCTTTTGCGCCAACGAGTACATTCAATCCCGGGACTTGCCCAATGAAGTGCGATTTGACATTATTTCAATTGTACATAATCAGTTCCGTACGAAATTGGAGCATATGGAGGATGCTTTTTCGACTTGAATCTATCAAAGAGTTTTCTCTCCCGCGGAACGCTTGCGCTTTAGCTCTTCACCTTTGCATAACGGCTTGCGCCTCTGCTAAAGCTTCAGCGGCACGCAGACGGTAAAGCAAGGTCAGCGTTGGTGCAGGTTAGCAGAAGAAAGCAGCTTTTCCTTCTCAATTATCCATTTTCAATTCTCCATTAAACCGGTTGATATCCAGCCCTGTAACATTTCTCAATTAAATGAATTATCTTTGCGGCGTCTACTGCGATAGTAAACATTAAATTCTGCTCGTGATGAACACAAGAAAAACAGGTACAGGGAAAGGCCGTACAACAACAACAGGAAGAGGAAAGTCAAGTGGCTCAAAACCTGCTTCCAGAACAGGAAAGCCCGCAACAAGAGGTGGAAAACCTGCTCCAAGAACGGAGAAACCGGATGCTGAAAAAAGCAGTACTCCAAGACCGAGACCAGCAGCTGCTGACGGATCTTCAAAGCCATATTTCAAACCGAAAGTTCGTAAAGGTGATCCCTTGCCAACTTTCAATGAAGATGATGTTCGTTTGAACAAATACTTGTCCAATGCCGGAGTTTGTTCGCGCAGAGAGGCAGATGTATTGATCCAGACCGGCGTTGTTTCCGTGAACGGTGAGATCATTACCGAAATGGGTTACAAGATCAAAAAAGGAGACAAAGTACAATACGATGGCGAAACCATTAACGCTGAAATAAAACGGTATGTGCTCCTGAATAAACCAAAAGGCTTCATCACCACAATGGATGACCCGCTTGGAAGAAAAACCGTGATGGGATTGGTAATCAATGCGTGTAAAGAACGTATTTACCCAGTAGGAAGATTAGACCGCGATACAACCGGTTTATTGTTGTTTACAAATGATGGTGATATGGCCAAAAAGCTGACTCACCCGCGTTATGAAGCAACAAAGATCTACCAGGTTGAAACCGATAAACCGGTTCAGGCTGAACATTTGGAATTATTAATGCGCGGAATTGAATTGGAAGACGGACGCATTAAGGCCGATAAAGCGGAATACGTAAAAGATGGAAAATCTTCCCGTGAAGTAGGAATCGAAATTCATTCGGGTAAAAACCGGATTGTACGTCGTATGTTCGAAAAACTGGGGTATGAGGTAGTGAAACTGGACCGTGTTCAATTCGCAAGCCTGACGAAGAAAGATCTGCCAAGAGGTTATTACCGACATTTAACAGAGAAAGAAGTCAGTTTTCTAAAAATGACCAAATAATTCAACATGCATAAAAAGCTGTTACTCATTCTTCTTTTAGCAGTTATTGCCAACTCAGCCGATGCTCAAATCAGGAAGCACCAGCGGAAAAGAAGTACCAATGCCGGTACCCTTTTCTTTTATTGGGGTTACAACCGCACTGCTTATACTCCGTCTACCATCCATTTCATCGGATCGGATTACGATTTCACTTTGAAAGGTGTACGAGCAACGGACAGACAACCAAAATTCGGGGCAAACCTCTATTTGAACCCGATGAATATGACCATTCCGCAGTACAACTTCCGGATTGGGTATTATTTCACTCAAAAATGGGCGCTTTCGGTTGGAGTAGATCATTACAATTATGTGATGCGGCACGACAATGAAGTGACTCTGGACGGACATTTTGATATGACGGCAGATTCGCTTTGGGATGGAAATTATAACCAGGAAGCCGTTTTGGTAGATCCGAACCATTTCCATTATGAGCATTCCGGGGCATTGAACTACTTAAGAATTGAGTTGATGCGTTCCTTCGATTTGGTTGAATTGGGCGACAGGAGACAGTTTGCAATAACTGGAAATGTGGGTTTGAACATCGGTCCGATGCTGACTACAACGAACTTTTTGTTTTCAGACGAACAATCCAATCGGTCGACAGCACTTTCGGGGTATGGAATCGGCGCAAACGCCAGTGCACGCTTTGAATTTTTCAAACATGTGTTCATCCAGGCAGAAGGCGGATTGGCATTTGCTCATCTTCCCGGTGTGAAAACACGTGCCAATGACCGGAACCAGCGTGCAAAACAAGCTTTCGGATTAGCAACTTACAATGTATCTTTGGGACTGATGTTTTACATCAAAACCAAGAATGGCTGTGACAGCTGTCCACATTGGTAGAAAACAGATCAAAAGGTTCAAAGAGTTCCAAAAGTTTAAAGGGTTCAATTTGAACATTTGAACATTTGAACATTTGAACATTTGAACATTTGAACATTTGAACCTATTAAAAAAATATTATTACGAATTTTGATTATCAGGAGAGTAAAAGCCTGATGAAATTACAATAACACGATATGTCACAAGAATTATCAGAACAAGAAATCCAGCGGCGACAAACGCTGCAGCACTTACGCGATGCGGGAATAGATCCATATCCCGCGGCTCTTTATCCTGTAACGGATTATTCGGCTTCTATCAAGAACAACTTTGAAGAAGGAAAAACGGTTTGTTTAGCCGGTAGAATGATGAGTCAACGGATTATGGGAAAGGCTTCTTTTGCTGAATTACAAGACTCCGAAGGAAGAATCCAGGTGTACTTTAACCGCGACGAGATTTGTCCGGGAGAAGATAAAATGCTTTATAACGACCTGTTCAAAAAATGGCTGGATCTCGGTGATTTCATCGGGATTAAAGGAGAAGTTTTCAAAACGCAGGTGGGAGAAGTTTCCGTGAACGTGAAAGAATTCCAATTATTGAGCAAATCCCTAAAACCACTTCCGCTTCCAAAAACAGATGCTGAAGGACAGGTGCACGATGCATTTACGGATCCTGAGATGCGTTACCGTCAGCGGTATGTGGATTTAGTCGTAAATCCACAAGTGAAAGAGGTTTTTGTGAAACGCACCAAGTTGTTCTCGGCAATGCGTAATTTCTTCAATGACGCAGGTTATATGGAAGTTGAAACACCGATTTTGCAGGCAATTCCCGGTGGTGCTTCTGCCCGACCATTCATGACACACCACAATGCTTTGGATATTCCGCTATATATGCGAATTGCAAACGAATTGTACCTGAAACGATTGATCGTTGGTGGTTTTGATGGCGTTTACGAGTTTTCCAAAAACTTCCGCAACGAAGGAATGGACAGAACCCATAATCCGGAATTCACCGCCATGGAGATCTATGTTTCTTACAAAGATTACAACTGGATGATGGATTTCACGGAGCGCTTGCTTGAACATTGTGCAACTGCCGTAAACGGAACAGCAGATTGTACTTTCGGGGAGCACAAAATTAGTTTCAAAGCTCCTTACAAGCGCTTGACCATGCGCCAATCCATTATTGACTTTACCGGTTTTGACATTGCGGGAAAAACGGAAGACGAATTGAGAGCTGCCGCAAAAGGAATGGGAATTCCGGTGGATGAAACAATGGGTAAAGGGAAATTGATCGACGAGATCTTTGGTGAAAAATGTGAAGGAAACTATATCCAGCCAACGTTCATCACTGATTATCCGAAGGAAATGTCGCCACTTTGTAAAACACACCGCGAGGACCCGGAACTGACAGAGCGTTTTGAATTGATGGTTTGCGGAAAAGAAATCGCAAATGCCTATTCGGAGTTGAACGATCCGATTGATCAGCGTGAGCGTTTTGAGGACCAGGTGCGTCTTTCAGAAAAAGGAGACGACGAAGCAAACGGCTTGATTGACCAGGATTTCTTACGTGCATTGGAATATGGAATGCCGCCAACTTCCGGTTTGGGAATTGGAATGGACCGCTTGATCATGTACCTGACAAACAATCCGTCCATCCAGGAGGTATTGTTCTTCCCGCAAATGCGGCCGGAAAAAGTAGTGAAAGTTGTTTTAAATGAAAACGAACAATTGATCTTCGACATTATGCAGCGCGAAAAGAGTATGAACCTGCTGACCTTGAAGGATTCTGTGAATCTGAGCAATAAGGCTTGGGATACCAGTATCAAAGGGCTTACAAAACACGGTTTATTGAAAGTGACTAAAACTGATGACATCTTGAATGTTGATTTAGTATAGTTCTATCATCTATAATTTTAAGTCCCGATCCGCTAAACAGATCGGGACTTTTTTGTTTCATGGGATAAGTGCAAGATTATCCACCTCTTACCCTGGTAACTAATTGTTAAAAATTTATTCTACTATTGATAAATCAACAAAATTCTCACAAATCAATCTTTTCAGGCAACTATTTTTATCAAATAGTAATCTATAGTGTTGTGTAACAATTACTAACGGAAATAATGGATTATTCAAAATAAATAGTACCTTATTCCGGATTTACCACAAGTAAAGCTGCTAAACTATTTATGAACCGAAAACGAACTGATACGAACCGACTGATTATCTCCGCGTGTGCCATTGGCGCATTTGCATTGATGACACTTCTGGTACCGGCTTGTAAAAAGAAGCCAACAGTAGAACCCATTGATCCTCCTCCAGTAGAAGAAGAAACAGGAGTTTCCGTTGATCTTACGACCGTTCCTTATAGCAAATTATCCGATTACCGCTTTTTCCAGGGAGAATTGAAAAATCAAACTCCGGCCGACAGAGTGATTCCATACGAACCCGCTTCCGGCCTTTTTACGGATTATGCGCATAAAAAACGCTTCATCTGGATGCCTTTGGGAACACAAGCAACTTACAACGGCGATCATAACGTACTGGAACTTCCCGTTGGTGCTGCATTGATCAAATCATTCTATTATGACGATGTTCAACCTGCAGGAAATACACGCATTATCGAAACCCGCATTATGATCCGTAAATCAACCGGTTGGATTTTTGCCAATTATGTCTGGAATACGGAACAAACGGAAGCATACCTGGACATGAACGGAAGCTCCACAAGCATCAGCTGGCTTCAAAATGGAACTCCAAAAAGTACTTCCTACAGAATTCCGAGCCAAACAGAGTGCCACACCTGCCATAAATTAAACGACCAGCCCATTCCGATCGGAATCAAACCTCAAAACCTGAATATTGATTACGCCTATTCAGACGGAACCCAAAATCAATTGCAAAAATGGATCACTGTGGGCTACCTGCAGAATACGCTCCCAGGGAACATTGTTTCTACCGTAAATTACATGGATCAAACCAAAACGGTTGATCAACGTTTCAGATCGTATGTGGATATTAACTGCGCACATTGTCATGCAGAAGGAAAACATTGCTCCTATCGACCCATGCTGCTGGCATTTTCGGAGACATCAGACCCCATCAACCTCGGCTTGTGCGTAGAACCGGAAGAGTTTATTAATGCCAACTTAGCATACATCATCAAACCGAATGATAAAAACCGTTCGATGATGCACTACAGAATGGGCTCCACCGTTCCAAGCGAACGTATGCCTTTACTCGGAAGGACCATCGTACATGACGAAGGATTGCAGCTGCTGGAAGAATGGATTACCTGGAAACAAACCTGTAACTAACACCCCTATTTATAAACTTAAAAACCAAGGACTATGAAAATTAATTTTACTTTTTTCCTTTTATTGGGAATGCCTATGCTTTCTCAAGCCCAAAACACCTGTGCCACAGCACTACCTATTACTGCCGGAACAACTTACGCAGTTACTGCTGTTGATGGGACGGATGTTCCAACCCTAATATGTTCCACGGGTAATAACGGACAAACTGCGGGAGAGTGGTACACTTATACCCCAACGGCTGATTATACCGTAACTGTGACAACTGATCTACCCGCAACCGGTGGAACCGATACCCGTTTTCAAGTATACACGGGAACTTGTGGGGCAGTTACCTGTCATGCAGGAGACGATGATAGTGGGGCAGGACTCACTTCAACTTCGACTTTTAACGTAATCAATGGAACGACCTATATTATTTGTTTTGATAACAGATGGACTTCCGCAGGATTCAGCTTTAAGCTGACAGAAAGTGCGATTGTGGTCCCTGCTACACCTCCCGTTACATTTACAGCCAATACTTTCCCTGCTATCAGCGGAAGCTATGGCTTGGCAAGTACAGATATGAACGGGGACTTTTTGGATGATATCGTTACCGTATCTTCTTCCAACGTACAAATTCTCTATCAACAAATCAGCGGTGCTTATGTTACTGCAAACATCCCGACACCTACTGCAACCTTTGAACCATCTTGGAGTATGGCAATCGGAGACATTGATAAGAATGGCTTTAATGATATGCTTTACGGAAGCGGCAATGGGGTAACATTTATGAAAGCCAATGCCACAGGAACAGGTTTTACACAAGTAGCAGGTCCCGAATATGTTTTCTGTCAGCGCACCAATTTTGTGGATATCAATAACGATGGTAACCTGGATGCTTTCTCTTGCCACGATATTGATCCGAACGTTTACTACCTCAATGACGGAAACGGAAACCTGACTTTTCACCAGGGAGGAATAGGAGATCACCCGGAAGGTGGAAATTACGGTTCTATCTGGACGGATTATGATAATGACGGTGACCAGGATCTATTTATAGCGAAATGCCGCGGTGGAGCCTCTACAGCAAAGATCAACGAACTGCACCAAAACAATGGCGACGGAACCTTTACGGATGTTTCAATCGCTTCAAATATGGCTGACCCACTTCAAACCTGGTCTTCCGCCTGGAATGATTTTAACAACGACGGATGGATGGACGCAGTTATCGGTGCAAGTTCTAATGATGATGGACCTCATAAAGTCATGAAAAATGATGGGGACGGAACTTTTTCAAATGTAACTGCCGGTTCCGGATGGGATACAAACCCAAGCTTAAACATCGAGCATGTTTCTTTCGACTTTGACAACGACGGTTTTACAGACGTAATGGGCGGAGGTAACAAAATCATGTTCGGAAATGGGGATTTCACCTTCTACCCGATGGTTTACGCCTTTTCCAATGGTTCTGTAGGAGACATGAACAATGACGGGTTCCTGGATGTTCGAAACGGGAATACGATTTACATGAACAACACGAACAGCAACAACTGGATCAAGATCAACCTGCAGGGAATTCAAAGTAATTCCAATGGAATCGGTGCGCGAGTTGAGATTTACGGTTCATGGGGCAAACAAATCCGTGACATCAGAAGTGGTGACGGATTCAGATACATGAACACCTTAAACGCACATTTCGGTATCGGAACGGCGACTGTTATTGATTCGATTATGATCAAATGGCCTTCAGGACACATTGATCAGGTAAACAATCCTTCAATTAATCAGCCACTTACAGTTGTAGAAGGCTCTCATCCTTTAAGCTTATTGGAAGTTGACGGAAAGAAAATCGCTTTGTATCCAAATCCTACGACGGATTATTTAATGATTGAAAACTTCGATTTGTTAGATGCTTCAAGCATCCAGATCTATACTCAATTGGGTGAACGTGTATTGAGCACGGAGAAAAAAGATGCCAAGATCTCATTAAACGGTTTGGCAAGCGGCCGTTATTTCTTAGTCATTCAAACGAAAGACGGAGAGAAATACTCGGAATCATTTATCAAGATGTAATAAACAGTTTTATGACTAGTCCTAAATAACCGATACAGGTTTTAGACTAAAATAACTAATAATTATA
>CAMLDR010000077.1 GCA_946478775.1 uncultured Flavobacteriales bacterium | reverse complement strand
CCGTTTCAGTGAAAACCTGGAGTACTTGTTTAGCTACCAAATGAACTGGATGTACTGGCGTTACTTTATGTGGAACTTCTCCGGCCGTCAAAACGACTTCCAGGGACACGGTGATGAAATGCGCGGAAACTGGCTTTCCGGATATTCTGTCATTGACGATGCGCGTCTTGGTAACCAAGAACACGCTCCATTCTATACACTTGAAAATCCGGCACACAATAATTTCTGGATGCTTCCGCTAGTTTTGGGAGTAATCGGGGTGATTTTCCACTTCTACAGAGCACCAAAAGATGCATTCATCGTATTCCTGACGTTCTTCTTTACGGGAATTGCGATCGTTATCTACCTGAATCAAAAACCATTCGAGCCTCGTGAGCGTGATTATGCTTATGCGGCATCCTTCTATGCCTTTGCGTTCTGGATAGGACTGAGTGTGCTCGCTCTCTACGATGCCTATAAGAACTTTACGAAGGAAGACTGGAAGAAAATGCTCATCGGATACGGTGCATTGACCGGATTTATCCTGATTTTTGCTGCTGCAGGCGGAGGATTCATCCTCTTAACATGGCTAATCGTTGCATTCATTGGTCTGGCCTTACTCGGTTTAGCCTTTGGTTTAAGGAAAGCCTTGCCAAACAATGCGATGGCAGCATCCATATTTACCATTCTTACCTTGTTTGTTCCTTACATCATGGGTCAGCAAGGCTGGGACGATCACGACCGTTCCAATAAATCATCTGCGCATGACTTGGCTTACAACTACTTAAAATCCTGTGCTAAAAACGGAATCATCTTCTCTGTAGGAGATAACGATACATTCCCGCTTTGGTACTTGCAGGAAGTAGAAGGTGTGAGCACGGATGTTCGCGTTTGTAACACCAGTTTATTTGATACGGATTGGTATACCAACCAGATGAAAATGAAAATGTATGATTCCGAACCGCTTCCTATAACCTTCAGAGAAGATCAGATTCTTCAGTGGGCAGGTGGAACAGATCAGGCTTTCTTCATGTCTACGACGCAAATGTTGAACCAGGGAATCAATCGCGAAACGCTGGAGAAACTCTTCCGTATGAAAGTGAAAAACAGTCCGAGGGAGTTCAGCCAGGCATTTGGAAACTTTAAAAACACTGCTTCTTCCGTTCTTTCAACGGTGAAAGCTAAAGACGCATCGTTTGACCCGCGAATCAATGAGATTCGTCAAACATTCATCAATGCAAGTGCAGATTCTGCTGACGTTGCTTTGATAGAGAGTATGGAAAACGGAGTCCTTGAAATTTTTGAAGGATACCGAAACCAAATCCTGGAGGCAGATGTGAAAGGATTGGAAGCGTTGCAGGAATTAATGGCTTCCTGGGAAGAAGGATGGTCATTCCTTCCATTGAAAGATGTCATCTCTTTCATGCAGAATGACGACAATATGATCAAATACGGAACCGCTTCTTTGAGAGTGATCCCGAGCACCGGATTCATCCTTCCTGTTAACAAGAAAAATGCCTTGTCTTCCGGAATTATCTCGAAAGACGAAGTAGCGAACTGTGAAGACGAAATCCGTTTCCGTTTCAATTCCAGATCTGTTCAGGCGATCACCAAATCAGACATCATGATTTTGGATATGTTGGCTCACAATGATTGGAAACGCCCGATGTATTTCACTTCTCCGGGTAACACGGAAGTTTCAACAGCCATGTACCAAAGCGGACATTTACGCACAAACGGGATGGCCTGGGAAATCACCCCGATCATTGCTAAGGGAAGAACTCCGATCAATGAGAAATTGATGTTTAAACACATCATGGAAACTTACCATTATGGTAAAATGAATGATCCGGACGTATTGACTGATTACTATGCAAGAAGACAAACGGTTCAGTTCAGAACGATGTTTGCGCAATTAGCAGAGCATTACGTGATCGAAGCAGAGCAAATGGAAATGAGCAGACAGCAATACGGCCCGATGCTTAAAAACCTGCGTGCTTCCGGTCAGGCAAGAGTGGCAGATTCATTGGAAAACACTTTTAAAGGATCCATGGGTATGACTACTGCACAATTACGCAAGAGAGCTGCACAGGTAATTCACAAATCGCTGGAAGTAATGCCGGCAAATATTGTTTTGGATTACGGTGAAAGACCTTCTCCGGCTGGTCCGATCAAAGATGCAAACGGCATTGAATACCAACAATTCCAGGATGGAGTTTTGCAGGATTATGTAGGACTTCTTTACAGAGCAGGTGATAAAGCAGGGGCTGAAAAACTGGGGGCTGAAGTAGCTCGTCAATTGGAAAGCATCATGGGTTACTTTAAAAACAGCCCGGCGCAATTTGCCGCTTCGAACGAAACAGATTATATCGCTGCTGTGATTAACTATGCAACCCTTCACAAATTTGCGGGAGATCCGAGAATTGCAGGAAACGGTGCATTGGTGAGCCGCACAACCAAAGGTTTGGAAGCCCTTTACAATCAAGATTTAAAACGCATTTATGACGAACTGGATCGCCTTTCCCTTGAAAACGGTGAAAGCAGAACGGATGGAAACTTTGCTGCTAAAAAATCACGTCTGCAAGGCACCATGAACGCCATTGACTTTACGTTTGAACTGACAGGAACACAAGTTCCAACTGCTCCGCAACCTGCTGCGCCAGGAATGCCTGCAGGAGGCGATGCAATCCTGGAAGAATCGTTACAACCAGCTGCTGAATCAGACAGCGAGCCGATTGTTGGCTAAGCCGATATAAATGAAACTTTTTAAACCTCCACGCTTAACAAATTGGGTTTTCCCCAGGTTAAGGTGGAGGTTTTCCATTTCCGAGCCTGTCGTTTTCATCACTTTTGACGACGGCCCCAATCCGGAAATCACTCCCTTCGTACTGGATTTACTGAAAGAATACACCTGGAAAGCAACTTTCTTCTGTGTAGGTCAGAATGTGATCAACTATCCCGAACTGTTTGAGCGCATCGTTGCAGAAGGGCACACCGTGGGGAACCACACCATGAAGCATCTGAATTCGGTGAAAACAGAAAATGAATTGTACCTGCAGTCATTTCGTGAATTCGAAGAAAGGTATCCGACCCAATTGTTCCGCCCGCCATATGGAAGGATTAAACCAAGTATTGCAAGGGAAATCGGTCGTACGCACCGCATCATTATGTGGTCTTGGTTATCTTACGATTACGACCTGAATGTGACCAACGAACGGATCCTTTCGGAAGCAAAACGTATAAAAAAAGGAGAGATCCTGGTATTGCATGACAATGCAAAGATTGCTGAACGACAAAAAGAATTATTGCCGCAGTTATTCCGATTATTGCAGGAAATGGGATTCCGGTCGGAAGTTATTTCTGTTTAGGTTTCTTGTAAATGGGAACAGTAGAACACGGCTCTCCATACATAATACTCGAACAAACGGGCTGAACCTTCACTAAAAACTGCGACATGGCCGCTTCCGGATTTGGAATATCGGAACATCCTTTTACAATCAGTTTTCCGTCATTGAATTGCTCCACATCCAATTGTTCGATGCTCCATTCCAATGCTTTTTGCCGGGCATGTGCCAAAGTCCCGATTGTAACGGAATGCGCAATACCCACCAATTTTGAACTTACCAGCATGAAAGCCCAGGAAGGTAAAATAGCATCCACAGAACAATATAAGTAAACATGTCTATCCTGAAACTGGTTCCAGTCAAAGTTCTTCACGTAATCACGAAAATCTTTTTCCTTTAAAACCAAACCCTGCCATAAAGAAGGTTCAAAATCAAAACCTGCAAACTCAGCGTCTTTCGGACAATACTCAGCCAAATCCACTGCAATTAATCCACTTTGTGCTACTTTATTTACTATTTCAGACATCCTGTAAAATTACGGATTTCTTGTCTTCGGATTTTCCGCAGATGTTAAACTTCGGTGGCCGTTGATCCATTTTAACAAAAATTAGTGAAACAAATCTTTCGTTTGCCTTACATTTACGCACGAAAAAGTTAAACCATGAAACACTCGATTTTGTTAGGACTTGCAACCGTATTGGTTTTGGGTTCCTGTTCATCCAATTCAGAGAAAAAGATCCTCTCCGTTGAAAAGAAAGTAGTGATTAAAAAACTGGATCCTGTTCAGGCTGACCGCAAACTGGCAATTGAAGTTTCAGGAATGAGTTGCGAACACGCTTGCGGCGGTTCGATCCGAATGGCTTTGAAAGAAACCGGAGCTGTTGATCGTGTTTCCTACGATTTTGAATCCGGAAGAAAGACCAACACGGCTTATATTACTTTTGATAAATCAAAAATCTCTGCCGACAAGATTGTTTCCATCATTGAAACTTTGAATGACAACCAATTCACCACGGGAAAAACAAGTTCAACAGATATTGAAGGAGAAACGAAATCAAGCAGTCCTTCAACAACCAAAACCACCACCGTTACCGAAACCAAAACTACCAAGATCGATGTGGAAGTTCCGGAGGTTCAAGAAGCAAAATGGAAAATCCCGAATATCTTCCAATTTTTTTCACACTTACTCAGCTAAAAACAAAGTGGATTTGTAGTTTTGTAGTATGAAACTGCAGCATCGCATTATCGGAGAAGGAAAACCGTTGATCATCCTTCACGGACTTTTTGGTTCTTCGGACAACTGGCAGACTCATGCCAAGCGTTTCTCAGATTATTTCCAGGTTATTTTGGTCGATCAGCGCAATCACGGTCATACAGACTGGAGTGATGAATTTGACTACAACATTCTTGCAGAAGACCTTCACGAATTAATTACCGACCTGGGCTTGGAAAAAGTCCATTTACTGGGTCATTCAATGGGTGGAAAAACGGTGATGCGTTACGCACAGCTTTATCCGGACACGATTGAGAAAATGATCGTTGTCGACATGGGAATGAAGGGCTATCCGCCACATCATCAGCAAATTTTAAAAGGAATTGATGCCTTGAATGCAACTGCAATGGATTCACGCTCTGCTGCTGAAGAAATCCTGCTTCCTTTTGTTCCTGAAAGCGGAACCAGGCAATTTCTCATGAAGAACCTTTACTGGATTGAAAAAGGAAAACTGGCCTGGCGCATGAATGTGAAAGTGCTCGAAAAAGAAATGCCAAACATCCTGAAAGCATTGCCTGAGCAGGAAGTATTGGTCCAAACACTCTTCATTCGCGGCGGACTTTCCAAATACATTCTCGATGAAGACATTTCGGATATTGAGAACCAATTCCCGGATTCTTCTTTGGTTACTATTGAAAATGCAGGGCATTGGGTCCATGCCGAACAGCCGGAAGAATTTATGAATACGGTATTGGAGTTTTTGCTGCGGTAAAACCAATCATAAAACACTATTATTCTTTGGGGATTGGGGCTACATTTCTCCAAACTGTTTTTTTAAACTGAGGGAACACTCCATAAAACTGTGGGAACATTGCTTCAATTTTGGGAATACTGCTTTATTGTGGGACACTCTTTCATTGTGGAACACTGCTTCAAATTGTGGGGACGCGATGCCTCAAATTATCAACATTCATTCAAACAGTAGGGACCCGATGCCTCGCGTCCCTACCTACCCGGACTTCTGTTTGGAAGGATTCTCCAAAATGTATTTCTGAACATTCTCAAATTGTTCTTGTGTTTTGATAATCAAATCATAATACCTGGATTGCCAACAAAATGGCAGACCTTCCAATTTACATTTCATGGTAACTGCAGCCTTAAATCCCCTGACAATGGATGCCAAATTATTCGCTTGCGGTTTAAATTGATTGTTCGTGAAATTTCCATAATTATCAAAACAACCATCTTTCCCATTGAATGGGGTGGAACCAATTGTAAGCATCGCATGAAAATGATCCGGCATAATGATAAAATTATGCCGCTCCAGCTTCATCCTGGGTCTTAATTCGAATGTTCTAAGCCACTCTTCATAGACAATCTCACCGACCCTGCTTAATTTAATTTCGCCATCCAGGATTTTACCGAAGAATGGTTTTTTGTCTTTCGTACAAATCGTAATGAAATAGGTTCCGGAATCAGAATAATCCCACCATTTGGCTCTTAAGGAATCATTTTTATATTTCAGCATCCTGCTCTTTCTTATTTAATTTAAGAAAAAACATCTTTTCAGAAAAGAAGATCAGTTCGTAATTTTCTACTCTGGCTGCAATTTAAACTGAACAATCAACTTCCCATATGATTTAACAGGCTTACCATTCACTTCCGCGGGAATCCAGTTGGGCATTAATTTGACCATTCGAATGGCTTCATCACTACATTCAGTGCAGTCAGTAAGTGCTTTCACAACTTCAATTCCGGAAATTTCTCCTTTTTCAGAAACAACAAATCTCAACCACACCCTACCTTCCAATGCAGCCTCTTTGAATTTTTCAGGATAACGCAGGTTTTTGGAAATAAAAGTTCTCAATGAATCCTGCCCTCCGGGAAAAACGGCCAATTCACCCGGATACTCATAGATTTCCGGTTCGGGATCCTTAGCTACAACTTCATCGTATACCAATTCGGAATGAATGTCTCTAAGTGCTCCCTCCTTCGTTTCTGAAGCCGGCGGGGGAAATGCGTCGTAGAAGACCTTTCGATACCCTTCCGGGAATCCACGCGGGCCTTTTTCCAAGTAATTTTTCCGTAATACCTCCAGTTTACTTTCCAATTTGGACTCTTTGACTTTGAACTCCTGTGTTACGGCTTTATAATACGCTGACAAAGAATCCAATTTTGGGAAAAATGCAAACAGCTTTTCCTTGTTAAATTCCAAATCTTCCTGGCTAATGGAATTGATTTTCGCGTGATCCCGGTATTCCTTCACTTTTTGTGCTAACTGGACATTTTGCTCTTTTCGCTTCATCATATCCAGGTACAATCGATTCGATACCTTATCAAATTGCACATCCGTCCTCATGATTTCCTTAACCGGCCGGATGAATTCCCGATACCTGGGAAACTGAGTACTCTTCGGGTTATCATTCGGGATGATCGTATACGGATCAATTCCCAATTCTTTTAATTGACTGCTTAATTCAGCAGTTTTTTCAACCGATTTCAATGCACGTTTTTCTTCATTGGACAACAAATCCATCCGTTCATTTGTTACCCTTTTGATAGAATCAAATTCGCGCTTGGTCTGCGTGAAAAGCGCAAAAGCGGAATCCTGTTTTTGCTGCTCAATCAGGAATTGTGCACGCAACTGCCGGTTCAGTTTTCTCGCGGATTGACCGAAAGTGACCGAATGGAGGATCAGAAATAAAAGGATAAAACTGGTTTTCATATGCGAAAGGTAGCAATCTGTAGGCGATTATAAAAATACAGGTACGCGAATCATCACGTCCCTGCATAATGAAATATATTTTTATTAATTGATTGATTGATCTAAACGTTTCACCATCGTCAGGATTGTTGCTATTCCTACTAACGGCTCATCCGTATCATCCAGCATTTCAACCAGCCATTTTACAACTCCGCGCTGAATCAATGTTTTTGGATCTTCGTCATTCGGAGTAACATCGGTACTGATTTTTTCCTTACAGGTAAACCGGATATGGATCTTAGCTCCGGCATAGACCGGTTTGGTGAAACGCAGTTCGTCAATTCCATAGTTCAAAAGCACCGGGTTGATTTCATAACTGTCCACAAACAATCCAGCCGAGATACTCATGATCAGGTATCCGTGAGCAACCTGCTCATCGAACATGGTGCCTGCAAAATTCGTTTCTCTTTTGTGCGCATAGAAGTTATCCCCGCTCAGAGCTGCAAAGGCATCGATATCTTCAGCTGTAATCAAGCGGCTTTCCGTGATCAACTGATCTCCTACTTCCAATTCCTCGTAATGTTTTTTGAAGGGATGAATAGAACCGATCTTCCCTTTCGCGCCCTGCTGGAACTGCTGGGTAATCTCCGTAATCGTTGTAGGGTGACCCTGGATTGCTGTCCTCTGCATGTAATGCATGACACCGCGCTTTCCTCCCATTTCTTCTCCGCCTCCTGCTCTTCCCGGTCCACCGTGTGTTAGCAATGGCATTGGGGAACCGTGACCTGTGCTTTCTTTCGCACAATCTTTATTCAGAACTAAAATCCGTCCGTTTACAGACGCTGCTTCCACTACAAATTCACGTGCTTCTTTATCATCAGCAGTAATAATAGAAGTTACCAATGAACCTTTTCCTAATTTGGTCAGTTCAATCGCCGCGTCCAAATCTTTGTAAGGCATGATGGTTGAAACCGGTCCGAAAGCTTCTACATTATGTACATCCTGCTTGTCGAACGGCGAATCGTTCAGGAATAAAATCGGAGAAAAGAACGCTCCTTTATCTTTATCTGCACCAACTACATCAAACACGTCCATGTTCCCGTAAACGATCTGTTGTGATTTGGCCAGCAATTCTACATTTTCACGAACGCGGTCCACCTGCGTTCTGTTAATCAACGCACCCATGCGCACACCTTCTACTTTCGGATCACCGATTGTTGTTGAT
Source organism: uncultured Flavobacteriales bacterium (assembly GCA_946478775.1). The sequence continues at coordinate 10,666 of CAMLDR010000077.1, read as the reverse complement.
GCCAAACGGGCAGCCACTCCTTTTTGTACTTCTTCAATGAAATTTTCAGGAACCAAAATACGACGAACGGCTGTACATTTCTGACCTGCTTTGATCGTAATTTCCTTCGTTACCTCTTTCACGAAAATATCGAACTCTTCTGTTCCGGGAGCAGCTTTTTGTCCTAAAACCATGGCATTCAATGAATCTGCTTCCAGATTAAAGGGCACCGATTCTTCGATCAAACGCGGATGCGCTTTTAACTTTCTTCCTGTAAAAGCACTACCCGTAAACGTAACCACGTCCTGACTGGTCACATGCTCAATGATCCCGCGCCCGAATCCGGAAACCAACTGCAAGGCTCCTTCCGGCAAAATCTTTGAATCAATGATATCCTTGACCATGACTTCTGTCAGGTAACTGGTGAATTCAGATGGTTTTACAACAGCAGGGACACCCGCCATGAGGTTCACAGCAATTTTTTCCAGCATTCCCCAAATCGGGAAGTTAAAGGCATTGATGTGAACCGCAACTCCTTGCTTGGGAACCAGGATGTGATGTCCGATAAAGGTTCCGTTCTTCGACATGGGTGCAGCATTTCCATCTACGTAATAAGGCAAATCCGGAAATTGTCTTCTCAAAGAAGCGTTTGCGAACAAATTCCCAATTCCACCTTCAATATCGATCCAGGAATCCACTTTGGTAGCACCTGTCCAGGCAGAAACCTGGTAGTAGGCATTTTTGCGCTCCATTAAGAAAAGGGCCAATGCTTTCAACATCCGTCCGCGTTCCTGGAAAGTCATTTTGCGTAAAACAGTTCCTCCAACAGTTCTTCCGTAATTCAATACTGCTTCGTAGTCCAGCCCTGCACTGGAAACAGCACCGATCTGGTCACCGGTAATGGCGTTGTAAATTTTTTGCTCTTCGCCTTCACCGGCCACCCATTGACCACATATATAATTCTTTACCTGTATCATTTTTGTTTGATCTGAAAATTTCATTTCAAATATACAACACTCATTCAGGACGGTTGCAAAACCCGCGAATTTCTTTGGTACGAATGACGCAGATTCTATATAAGAGCGCCTAATTTATGCAGCATAAAGAATAAAAATGAACCAAAGATGTTCTTATTTGTACGGGAGGCTGAAGGAAGAATATTCATTTTGCGTTCATGTTGATTTAATTTTAGCGTAACATTCCACAAAATCAATCATTTCTTTCGTTCAATTGATAATTCAGATACTTAAAACGTGTTTTGAACCATTTTGATAAAAAAGGCAACTCATTTCACTAAAAGGATAGAAACTAATTAAAACCTTTTTAGTATGTTTGAGGCTTAAACATGTAAAAAGTTTCAATAAAGACTAAATTATGAGCAAGACAAAAACAGGAGGCGGTTTTTCATCATTAGTTGCCGCATTATCTATTGCAATTGCATTAGGGATTGGATTTCTGATTTATTATTTCATTTTAGGAGATCCGTCAAACTTCGTTAACGGAGATCCAAACGAGCATCCAATTGATGGAAATACTCTTGGAACTATTTATAAAGGTGGTATCATCGTACCTTTCCTAATGGCGGTAAACATTATCGTAATTATTTTCTCTGTTGAGCGTTTCATCAGTATTTCCAAGACTAAAGGTCGTGGAAACATCAACCAATTCGTTGAGAACGTTAAGGAGTTATTGAATTCCAATGACATTCAGGGTGCAATCGAAGAGTGTGACAAACAAAAAGGTTCATTAGCTAATGTAATCCGTGCAGGATTGGAGAAGTACGAGTCCGTTCAAAAAGACCCGACTTTAGATAAAGAGCAAAAATCAGAAATTTTGAAAGCGGAGATCGACGAAGCAATTTCTTTGGAACTTCCAATGATGTCCAAAAACTTGGTGATCATTTCCACTTGTGTATCTGTTGGTACATTGATCGGTTTGATCGGAACGGTATTGGGGATGATCAAATCCTTCCAGGCGATGGGTGCAGGTACTCCGGATACGGCAAAACTTTCCGTAGGTATCTCCGAGGCCTTGATCAATACGTTCTTAGGTATCTTCGCATCAACCGTTGCAACGGTAATGTACAACTTCTTCACTACGAAGATTGATCAAATGACACATGCAATGGATGAGGCTGGATTTGCTATCGTTCAAAACTTCAACGCAAATAACTAATATCCGTTAAACGGTATAAATACTAAAAGGAATGGCAGAAATTAGCAAGCCCAAAGGATCACCAAGCATCGACATGACGCCGATGGTAGACTTGGCGTTCCTACTGGTTACATTTTTCATGCTTGCTGCTAATTTCCGTACGGATGAACCTGTTGACATTTCTATTCCATCCTCAATTGGGGATAAAGAAATTCCACCGAAAACAGCGGTTTTGGTGAGTGTTGATAAGGGTGGTCGTATTTACTTCGACGTAAAAGGCGGTGAAGTGGTGCGTACCAAAATCCTTACAGATATGGCAAAAAAGTATCAGATACAATTAACTAACGAAGAAGTCAAAGATTTCTCCTATATGTCGGGAAGTTTTGGCTGCTCGATGCGTGAACTTAAGCAGTATCTTTCATTAGATGGTGAAGGAAGAAAGAACTACCGCAGAGAAGATCCTGCGTTTGCCGGAATTCCTTCAGACAGTACACATAATGAGTTAAAGGATTGGATCTATTTTTCCAAAAACCGGATGCTCGATTATGGTAAAGAAGAATACGAGAGAGAAAGCGGAAATAAAGGTCCGAACGGCGAAGCATTGAAAGCGGATGATTTCAAACCGAAATTTATCTTAAAAGCTGATATGGAAGCAGAATATGTTCGCACCAAACAAGCGATTGAAACTTTCCGTGATCTGGATATTAATAACTTGAATTTTGTGACTTCGCAAGAAGCAGCACCGGTTCGATAAATAACAAGAAAAAATGGCAGAAATAGCACAAGACGACGGCGGAGCAAAAAAGGGCGGCAAAAAACGCCCCGCTAAAGGCTCGGCACGTATCGATATGACGCCGATGGTGGATTTAGGTTTTCTTCTATTGACGTTCTTCGTTATGACTTCAACCTTTGCTAAACCAAAGGTGATGAGTCTGGCATATCCGGCAAAAGAGACCGATGTTCCGCCAGGACAAGATAAAATAAACAATGCGATTACTTTCATTGTTTCAGACGATCGTTTGTTCTATTACGAAGGAGAGTTTCACCCGGAAGGAAATCCGGATGGAGATGCACCAACTCAATTAACTGAAACCAATTTTGGTCCTCAGGGAATTCGTAAGTTGTTAGCGGATAAAAACTCGTTTGTTTTGAATAAAAAAGTAGAGCTGGATGCAAAACTTCAAAAGAAACAAATTGCAGACTCCATTCACAAAAAGGAACTGGATAACGCCAAAAGAGACTTGAAAGCTTTGAAGGTATTGGTGAAAACCGACATGAAAGCGAAGACGAGAAACTTTATTGACGTTATTGATGAGTTGTACATCGCATCCATCGGGGTAATTGCTCCGGTAGATATCATGAACAGCGAGCAGGCATTGTTAGACAAAACATTAAATAAATAACTATGTTAATAGCAATCGTAATCGTAATTATTGCTGGTATCTCGTTGTACGAATACTTCAGTTCTAAAACCTGGCAGCAGGTGACGTCTGCGGAACGTAATGAGGTTGTATTTGAAGACCGTAACCACGAATATGGTGCTTACCAGATACGAACGAATTACAGCCGCAACCTGATCCTTGTGATGGCCGGTGTGATCCTGTTCATCGGAACAACTTTCGGGATTTATAAACTCATTATGAATCTTCCGCAGGAAAAACCGCAAGAAGTTCCTTTGGATCTGTCTTCTTTTGCAATGGATGCTCCTATGGAAGAGGAAATCATTGAGCCATTGGAACCGGAAATCCCGCCGATGGAAAAAACCGTTCAGTTCTTGCCTCCTGTGGTAACAGATGACGAAGTAACTACTCCTCCTCCAACTCAGGCGGATCTGGAAGATACGAAAGCATCCAATACGACTAATGAGAACGAAGGTGACCCATTTGCAAAAATAGATCCTACCCCTCCGAAACCGAAAGAGGAAAAGGTAGAGAAAAAAGAGGATGTCATTTACGATATCGTAGATGAGCCTGCAGAACCGGACGGTGGTATGGCAGCATTGAAGAAATATTTGGCAGAAAACATCAAGTATCCTCAAACAGCTGTTGAAATGGGCTTGGAAGGTAAATGTTACCTACAGTTCGTAGTCAGTGAAAACGGTTACATCTCCAACGTAAGAGTGAAGAAAGGTGTAACAGATTGCCCGGAGTGTGACCAGGAAGCTATTCGCGTTGTGAAAAGCATGCCTAGATGGAAACCCGGAAAAATCAACGGTAAAGCTGTAAACAGTACTTTCTCCTTGCCGGTTTCATTTAAACTAAGTTAATTTCATTTTTTAATATTAATCCCCGTTCCGTAACTACGAGACGGGGATTTTTTTCATTTAGCATGTTCAAGAACGCAACACTTTACATTGCCGGCTTCATGGTAGTAACCTTCTTATTCGCAGGTTTCTATCTCTTATTTACAGACATTCCCATTAAAGGGCTCGAAGGTGGCAAACGCATATTTTTTATAGTCCTTCTATTTGCATATGCATCTTACAGAGGATACCGATTATATACTGTCTTTAAACAAAACGGAGAAAAATAACATCATGAAGAAACTTGCCTTTGTTAGTCCGCTTCTTATTTTAGGAATCCTGTTTTCATGCGAAACCAGTCAAACACCGGATGATACTACCAGACGTGGGAATAAGACCATGTATGCGGATGAATCCTTCCAGCCACTGATCAAAACGGCATCTGAAGTCTTCACAGGAACTTATCCGGATGCCACATTAAACATGGTGTACAGCAGTGAAACAGCCGCTATGAAAGCTTTGGCTGAAGGAAAAGCCAGAACGATCTTTATTGGGAGAGATTATACCAAAGAGGAGAAAAAATATTTGAGATCACTCAATATTACCGTTACCTCTGACATCATAGCATACGACGCCATTGCATTTATTGTGAATACAGGCAATTCAGACACTTTACTGACCCAAAATCAGATCCGCGATCTGTTAACAGGCAAAAGTACTATCTGGCCGGGGTCTCAAAAACCGGCAGAGATTGTATTCGACCAGGTTCAGTCTGCCAATTTCAATCACTTGCTCAAATGGATTGGTAAAGACTTTGGGAAACAAGTCCATGCTGCAAAAAACACCGAAGACCTCATCAAATATATTCAGGAACATCCCAACACACTGGGAGTAATCGGATACAACCACATCAGTGACACCGATGATCCTTTGGTAAAAATCAGATTGAAACAATTCAAAGTAGTTGGGATCAAAGGAAATGACGCCTATTACTGGCTGCCTAACAAAGCAAACATTTCTGCAAAGAAATACCCGTTTCACAGACCGATCTGGGCCATTAATTCAGGTGCACCTGATGGTTTGAACACCGGTTTTGTGAATTTTATGAATGGACGACAGGGCCAGATGCTTTTGGAAAAATGTGAATTGGGTCCGGGAAAAGGAACTCCGCGGGAGATTAACTTTGTTACAGAGTAGAAAGTCCCGATAGCTATCGGGATTAAAACAGTTTAAAAGTTCAAAACATAAGTCAAATTTTGAACGCTTGAACCTTTTAAACCCTTTGAACTAATGGAGTATCATTTCACTCAATCAAGAGTACAGTCAAGTCGATTAATATGAAATAATCGTTAACAAACGATACTATTTAATCAGTTTATACTAATTTGGCAAAGGAATTGTATAGAGACAATACGTTGAAAAGACAAAAAACATGAACAAGTTAAAATTATTCGTTTTTGCAGTAAGTTTAGGAACAGCCGCTCAGGCTCAAACATTGCAGGACGCAAACAAGAAAACGGAAAACGAGCGTTATGATTTAGCGCGCAAAGAGTATCAAAAGTTGGTTCAGGCTGATCCAACAAGTGTGGAGAACGCTTTCTTCTTTGGAAATTTCTATGCTTTGATCGGAGAAAAAGATTCAGCGATCACGCTATGGAAAAAAGCAGGATCAATCAATGTAGAAGATAAACTGGGAATGGTTTCCACTTCAAAAGCTTTGTACTTCCAGGGAGATACCGCAACGGCAGGTCAGCAGTTTTGTGATATCATCAAGAAAACAAAACGCAAAAATCCGGTTGTGCTTCACCGCATTGCTGAAACCTATGCAACAGGACCATTGAAGAACCTGAAGCTGGCAGAAGCCTATTTGCGGGATGTTGTTCGTCTGGATCCTAAGAATTTAGATGCTTACGTTCTTTTGGGCGATGTATTGCTGGCTCAAAGCCGTTCAAATGCTACTGCTGCAACAGAACAATACAACAACGCTTTGTCCATTGACCCGAACTCTGCAAAAGTAATCGTTCGTAAAGCAAAAATTTACCAGGGCGTAGAAAACTACAAACTGGCAAACGAGGAATACAAAAAAGCTCAGGCTGCAGATCCGAACTATGCTCCGGCATATAGAGAAAATGCAGAGTTGAACATCCTTTTTGATCAGTATGCTGCTGCAATTGAATCCTGGGAAAAGTACCTGAAACTGAATGATACGGACGAAGCGCGTTACCGGTATGCGACTTCTTTATTCGGAGGAAAACAATACTGCAACACTTTGCCTCAAATCGAGCAAATTGAAAAGAACGGTTTTGTGAACCTGTATACCAAACGTATGCTTTACTATTCTTTGTACGAATGCAATGAAGCAGGAGACAGTTTGAAATATGTTCAGGCATTGACTGAAAGTGATAACTTCCTGAAAATTGTTCCAAAGGACAAAATCATTTCTACCGACTACAAATACCGTGGAATGATCTACGACAAATTGGGACAGGAAGAAAAAACAATTGAGCAGTATTATTTGGCTGCTTCCATTGATACGGCAAAAGCGGCAGATTACCTTTCGGATATTGCCAAGTTGTACGCTGAGAAGAAAGATTACCCGAAACTGATCGAAGTTTATACGAAGAAAATGAACCAATACCCTTCCCAAATGCAGGCGATCGAATATTACGATTTCGGTAGAGCTTACTATTTCGGACCAAAGGATTACAAAATGGCTGATTCTATTTTCGGACGTTTGGTAGCAGTGAGCCCGGCTTTCCCGGGAGGACATTTCTGGCAGGCAAGAGCACGTGTGCAAATGGACTTGAACCCTAAAGCTAAAACTTACCTTGCTCAACCGCAATACGAAAGCTTTCTGGCTGCTTTGACTCCGGAAGACATCGCTTCAGGTTCATACAAAGCTTACATCATTGAAGCTTCCAAATATTTGGGTGATTACTATGTAAACTCTCCGATGAAAGACAAAGTGAAAGCAGATGCTATGTGGAACAAAGTATTGGAGTTAGATCCAAACGATACGCAGGCAAAAGCTTACTTTAAGAAGTAAATTTTTATAGATTAAATAAAAAATCCCTGATAAAACATCAGGGATTTTTTTGTTCAAAGTCATCTACCGCGGCGGATCGGGATCAAAAGGTTCAAATCAGATTAGATTAATAATCCTAATGCAAAGTCCTGGAACTACGACACTCAAAAGAAGCTAACACCAGTCTATCAATTTTGAGGATCATGAAAAAACATTATTCAGTTGGTTAAACAGCTTAACCGGATAATACGAATGAATGAATTTATAAATGAAGATCTTTTCGGACCAGGAAAGCCATTGCAAAACAAACCCTGAAATGTGTAAGCATAAAAAAACCGATCCATAAATACAGACCGGTTTTTTACTTTTAAGAATTCAGGTTAGAGCTTTGAACTTTTGAACCTTTTGAACTTTTCCTACTTTTTCCCCAATGTCATTGCTTCATTCCATCTTAAAGGAATAACTGTTTTATCGATTTTAACCTGGGTACTTTCCTGGAATACTCCATCAAAATGAATCAACATCTCAACCAGCTGCATGTCCATCTTTGATCCTCCTTCCATGCGTTCCCAGGAAGCTTGAAAAGTTTCACTTTCTCCCTTTTTCAAAGAAATCACATCTGCTTTGGAACGGTTAGTTGCATACATATTTCCATCGGGCATTTTTACCGAAACTTTTGCCGGTGAAATAAATGCCAATCCCTCTCCGTTGTAGGTCACTTTGAACTTCACATCTGTTCTTCCTGTTTCCTTCGCCGAATTGACCAATGTTACTGTGAAATTTCCGGCAGTAAACACATTATTGGAAGCAGGCAGACGGAATTCCGGGGTTGCAGTCGCATCCTTTAATCTTACCTTATAGAATCCATTACACAAAAAGTTGAATCCCCGTGCATCATTCAGATTCGCACCTACTGCACGCATTACTTTTTTCTTGCTGTCGTTCGGAGCGATCAAAATATACTTATCCTTTGTATCGAGATTCTTTCCATTCAGTTCGATTCCACTTTCTTCCGAATTGTACAAGACCCAATCGTTGGTCTTATTGGTAATCGTCATTCTGAACTTCACTTCTTTCGGAAGTGCGACGATATTGTCAATCTCTACTTTGTAATTGTCTGTTTCAAACATTGTGTCCGTATAGAACACTTTTTCATACTGGCCAAAAACAGTTCCCGAAAGAAGCATGGTTCCAATAAAACCGGCCATCATTAATACTTTCATAGGTTATAAATTTAAATTTTCGCCAAACTTACCAAATTCGTGCCAATCAGAATCAGCCAGGAAGTGATTTCAGATCAATTAGCTCCCTAAACCCTTTAAATACAACCCTCTGCATTCTTTAAATCTGCTTGGACTACCGTTAAATAAGGCATTTCAACAGATAAAATTGTTTTGAAAAAAGGGATTTAAAGATTTGTTAGATTAGAATAGAGTAAAACCAAAAAGGCCTATTGGATTTACGTTTAGCTAGATAATAAACTTAAAAAAACCAAATCATGGTACTTACACTTTCAATCATGGCAATCATTGTAGCATTCTCGCTCTATGATTATTTCTCTTCCAGATCCTGGCAAATGGTGACTTCAAGAGAACGCAACGAAACCGTATTCGAAAATCGAAACAAAGAATACGGCGCATACAAAATCCGGAGAGATTACGACAAACGACTAATTTTGGTCTTCTTGGGAGTTACTCTTGGAATCGGAGGATTATGGGGAGCGTCTAACCTGTTCAGACCGCTGGAGCAGAAAGAAAACATCACCATTTCGGATGGCAACTTTGCAGATCTCTTCAATAAACCGGAGGAAATTCCGGACATTCCAAAACCGGAAGTGGAAAAACCTGCTACTGCTGTATCAAAAGCTGACATAGCAAAGTTCGTAGCTCCTACACCCACGGATGATCCTCAAGACACTCAAATCACTCCTCCCGATCCCAATAAAGAAATCGGTGTAAAAGATCAGAAAGGAGACCCGGATGTTGATCCATTTGATCCTACAAAAATTACCGATACAAAAGGAAAAGGTGGAACTGGAATCATTGAAATAAAAAAAGATGACAAACCTGTGGATGTAGTTGACGAGCCTGCAGAATTTCCGGGCGGAATTCCGGCACTGCGTGAATTCATCCGTGACAACATCGATTTGAACATGATCGAAGGCAGCGCAAAAGTCTCTCTGAAGTTTGTAGTAGATACGGACGGAACAATCTCATCGGTTATAGTAACTAAAACAAGTGACGATTGTAAATCCTGTGAAAAAGCAGCGATCAAAGTTGTGAAATCCATGCCAAACTGGAAACCGGGGAAAGTGAACGGTAAAGAAGTAAAAAGTTATTACAGACTTCCGATCAATATTCAATAAATAAAGAGTTCTTTTTCATAATCCAAAAGGGTGGGTACGCTTCGGCTGCCTGCCTTTTTTTGTTTCAACGACATTCAACTTCCTTCGTTCTAAAATTTTAGGAAGTTTTGTTTAATAAAAATTGCATAAAAAAATAAAAACCGTACCTTTGCGCCAAATTAAGGAATACACTTAAAAGGCAACAAAATGTCCAAAATTCAAGGAAAAATATCACAGGTTATCGGACCGGTTGTCGATGTAACATTCGACAAAGGCATGTCACTTCCAAACATCTATGACGCATTAGAGGTGTTCAAAACAGATGGAACAAAGGTCGTATTAGAGGTACAATCACACGTTGGAGAGAATTCAGTGCGTACCATCTCTATGGACTCAACTGACGGGTTCCGTCGTGGAATGGAAGTTACTTCAACTGGAAGCGCTATTAAAATGCCTACAGGAGATCAGATCAAGGGTCGTTTATTCAACGTAGTTGGTGAGGCAATCGATGGGATCCAAGCTGTAGACAATTCAAATGGATTACCGATTCACCGTGAAGCTCCTAGATTTGAGGATTTATCCACTGCAACAGAAGTGTTATTCACAGGTATCAAAGTAATCGACTTGATTGAGCCTTACGCTAAAGGAGGTAAAATCGGTTTGTTCGGTGGTGCCGGAGTAGGAAAAACAGTATTGATCCAGGAATTGATTAACAACATCGCTAAAGGACACGGAGGTTTATCTGTATTCGCTGGTGTAGGTGAGCGTACTCGTGAGGGTAATGACTTATTGCGTGAGATGTTGGAATCAGGGATTATTAAATATGGTGAGGCTTTCCTTCATTCTATGGAAGAAGGAGGATGGGACTTATCCAAAGTTGATTTGAACGAAATGAAAGAGTCCAAAGCTACTTTCGTATTCG
>CAMLDR010000076.1 GCA_946478775.1 uncultured Flavobacteriales bacterium | reverse complement strand
TTATTTCTAAATATATTTTTAGTCAGGACCATAAAATGATTGGAAAGCAGTTCTTAATGACTGCTGTATTTATGGGAGTAGTGGCAATGTTATTGTCCATCTTATTCCGTATCCAATTAGCCTGGCCTGGAGAGGAATCAGACTTCTTATCATTTTTCCTGGGTGAAACATGGGCTCCGGGAGGAGTAATGAAGGAAAGTATGTATTTAGGATTGGTAACGATCCACGGTACAATCATGGTATTCTTCTTGTTGACGGGTGGTTTATCCGGTACTTTCTCGAACTTGCTTATTCCGTTGCAAATTGGTGCGCGTGATATGGCTTCGGGTTTCCTGAATATGTTGTCATACTGGATGTTCCTGATCTCTTCATTGATCATGTTGTTCTCTTTGTTTATCGAAACAGGACCGGCATCTTCTGGCTGGACGATCTATCCTCCGCTATCTGCATTGCCACAGGCAATTGAAGGTTCCGGTTTGGGTATGACTATGTGGTTGGTTTCAATGACTATCTTCATCGCTTCCTCTTTGTTGGGTTCATTAAACTACATCGTAACGATCTTTAACCTGCGTACAAAAGGAATGAAAATGACACGTTTGCCATTGACAATCTGGGCATTCTTCGTAACAGCGGTTTTAGGGGTATTATCATTCCCGGTTTTATTATCTGCTGCCTTGTTATTGATGATGGACCGTCTGGCCGGAACTTCTTTCTACCTTTCTGATATCATTGTTGGTTCCGAAATGTTAGAGAATCACGGGGGATCACCATTGTTGTACCAGCATTTATTCTGGTTCCTGGGTCACCCGGAGGTATACATTGTACTATTACCTGCTTTGGGTCTGACATCCGAGATTATCTCTACGAATTCCCGCAAGCCGATCTTTGGTTACCGCGCGATGATCGGTTCGATCCTTGCAATCGGTTTCTTATCGTTTATTGTTTGGGGTCACCACATGTTTATTACAGGTATGAACCCGTTCATCGGATCTGTATTCGTATTTACAACCTTGTTGATCGCCATTCCATCTGCAGTAAAAGTGTTTAACTACATTACTACGATCTGGAGAGGTTCCAATATTTACACTCCGGCTATGTTGTTCTCCATCGGATTGGTTTCAACGTTCATCACCGGTGGTGTTACAGGTATTATCCTTGCCGATTCAGCATTGGATATCGCAGTTCACGATACGTACTTCGTTGTAGCTCACTTCCACATTGTAATGGGTATGTCAGCTGTATTCGGAATGTTTGCCGGTGTTTACCACTGGTTTCCAAAAATGTACGGACGTATGCTGAATACACGTTTAGGATACGCTCACTTCTGGGTAACTATCGTTGGAGCATACGGTGTATTCTTCCCGATGCACTTCGTAGGAATAGCAGGAGCTCCTCGTCGTTATTATGATTACTCCGTAGTGGGTGAATACGATAAGCCTACTTATGATATGATTATGGATCTGAACGTAATCATCACCGTGTTTGCGATTATCGCAGCATTCGGTCAGCTGATCTTCTTGTTCAATTTCTTCTACAGTATTTACAGAGGTCCGAGAGCAGTTCAGAATCCTTGGAAATCCAATACATTGGAATGGACAACTCCGGTTGCACACGTTCACGGAAACTGGCCGGGAGCAATTCCTGAAGTTCACCGTTGGCCATATGATTACTCTAAGCCAGGAGCAGAAGAAGATTTCATTCCTCAGAATGTTCCTTTAGCTGAAGGCGAAGAAGGAGATCATTAGAATCTTTTAATATAAAATTGGGAATCCCTGCTTGGAAACGAGCGGGGATTTTTGTTTAATAGTCCAATGAATTGACAATTTAAACTGGAGAATTGAAAAGAGCTCGATATTCAATGACCTTTTCAATTATCAAATCTCCATTTTCAATTCTATAGTTAGGTGGTTCAAAGATGAAGCCGTTTTTGTATTTTTGTAAAGCACATGGAAGAGGAATCATTCGACTACAGATCAGAAACATCAAATCCTGAAAAGGAATACGATAAAGTATTGCGCCCGAAATTATTGAATGATTTTGCGGGGCAGCCTCAGGTCGTTGAAAACTTAGAGATCTTCGTTCAGGCAGCCGTTCAAAGAGAAGAACCGTTGGACCATGTTTTATTACACGGACCTCCGGGGCTTGGAAAGACGACTTTAGCCAATATTATCGCCAATGAGCTTAAAGTAGGATTTAAAGTCACGAGCGGGCCTGTTTTGGATAAACCGGGCGATCTTGCGGGACTTTTGACCAACCTCAGTAAAGGAGATGTACTTTTTATAGACGAAATCCATCGTTTGAGCCCGGTGGTGGAAGAGTACCTGTATTCTGCCATGGAAGATTACTGCATCGATATCCTGATTGATTCCGGAGCAAATGCACGAACGGTCCAAATCGGTTTGAATCCATTTACACTGATTGGCGCCACCACGCGCTCAGGATTGCTTACAGCGCCTTTAAGGGCTCGCTTTGGTATCAACCTGCGGCTGGAATATTATGATATGGAGACCTTGTCTGCCATTATTGGTCGTTCTGCCGAGTTATTGGATATTCCAATCCAGGATGAAGCAGCACATGAAATTTCAAGACGCAGCAGAGGTACACCCCGAATTGCCAATTCTATTTTGCGAAGAGTACGTGATTTTGCCCAGGTAAAAGGCGATGGAACTATTACTCTGGCGATTACACAGCACGCTTTGGACGCATTGAATGTAGATAAGTACGGACTGGATGAAATGGATAACCGTATTTTAAAGGCACTCATTGATAAATTCAAAGGAGGCCCGGTTGGATTGACAACTATTGCTACGGCTATCGGAGAGAATGCCGGGACCCTGGAAGAAGTGTATGAACCCTTTTTGATTCAGGAAGGATTTTTAATGAGAACCCCGAGAGGAAGAAAAGCAACCGAAAAGGCATTCAGGCATTTGGGTTTTGCTATGGGTTGGGAGCAGGGAGGTTTGTTTTAAGATATAAATAGTATGGGCGGTCCCGCACGTGCGGGATTCCGCCCATACTATTATTTGAATTCTGTTATAAATATTGATTCGCCACCAGCCATTTTACGATGCGTTCCAATACCAACTGATTACGGTCAATAGAAGATGCGCTGAATGTAACGTTGTCAGCAGAAGCCATCGGTACTACCCGTTTCAGATTGTCTTTCATGGTCTGCATTTCACAGTTTTTAGCATTGTTGCCTCCTGTAAATGTTGCCTTAGCAATGGTTACCCCCGAAGGAAGTTTGAATTCATAGGTATCATTCCCACTGCTTTTAACGCTAATATCGTGAAAGCTTCCGATGATTTTTGAGTCCTGCTCGATGTTCTTGTCTGCTTTTAAGTTGAGAGGCCAGCTTTTGTTGCGGCCCACCAACGTATAATTCATCGCAATCTTCGGTGCTTTTCCTTTTTTAGCAACGAATTCCTGAACTTTTTGTTCATCTAATTTTCCATCTACGAAAATGCCGCTTTTCCCCAACAACTTAGCAAATGACTTTTCAGTTCCCATTTTGGATACCGTAAAAATCCCGATTTGGTTAGCTGTCAAAAAAGTAACCCGGTAGAAATGGTCCATGTTGTTATTGGGATCCTGTTCAAATTCTCCGGCGTATGCAGCGATGATTAGTTTTTCTCCGTCCATGGAACTGACTTCGAAGGTACTCGTGAGTCCCATGTTTTCGCTGTCTTTGATTTTGGTGATTTTTGCTACTTCTGTTCCATCAATGGTTAACAGTCCGTCCACATAGGTGTATTCGGATTTTTGAGCAAATAAGGTAAATGTACCAATCAATGGAAGCATTAATAAGAAAAAGCGTGAGCTTTTGATACTGTTAAGCGTTAGTGCAGCCATTATTTGTTTGTAAGCGGGTAAATGATCTTTCTTCATAATAAATTTTGTTTGTGCAAAATTAGACCCTTTTGTCCCATGAAAAAAATAAATAACAATTTATTGTGATTCAGCCGATTATAAAGGTGTTTTCAAAACTCGATTGGTATTGCTAATTTTATCGCCAATCGGAATAGCAGCGGAAGGTTGTTTAAATCATGCAGAAAGACCAGATCAAAAAATTGATTCGAATAAAAGCGGAGGAAATTGGCTTTCTTCACGTTGGCTTTTCCAAAGCTGATTTCCTGGCATCCGAAGAACCGCGGCTGGTCAATTGGCTAAAAGCGGAAAAGCACGGCAAGATGGGCTACATGGAAAACCATTTTGATATGCGGCTCGATCCGCGTTTATTGGTTCCCGGAGCAAAGACCGTCATCTCATTAGCTTACAATTACTTTCCTGAAACAGTTCAGCGTTCGGATACTTTTCAGATTTCAAAATATGCTTATGGCCAGGATTACCACGATGTAGTCAGAGCGAAATTGAAACAGTTGGTTTCGGAATTACAGGAAGAGATCGGAGAAATTGAAGGGCGGGTTTTTGTAGACAGCGCTCCGATCCTTGAAAAAGCCTGGGCCGAAAAAAGCGGTGTTGGCTGGGTAGGAAAAAATGGAAACCTGATCCAACCAAAGACCGGTTCCTTTTTCTTCCTGGCAGAGATCATTTGTGATCTGGAACTGGAACCCGACGGACCAATCCGTGATTACTGTGGTTCCTGCACCAAATGCATCGATGCCTGCCCCACAGATGCCATTGAAGCTCCTTACATTGTAAACGGTTCCAAATGTATTTCCTATGCTACCATCGAACTGAAGGATGCGGATTTGCCTGAATTATTTCGCGGGAATATGCACAACTGGGTTTATGGATGCGATATCTGCCAGGATGTGTGCCCATGGAACCGCTTTTCGAAATCACATACCACCCCCGAATTTGAACCCAATGACTCCATCCTGTCTTTTTCGAAGCAGGAATGGCTGGAACTGGATGAATTGGCCTTTCAATCGATCTTTAAGGGAAGTGCAGTAAAAAGGACGAAGTTTGTCGGCTTGAAACGAAATATTGTTTTTGTGCATACCGACGGTGAAAATTAGACTGCTTCATTTAATTTTAATATTCCTTTAAACTTTTGATCATAAATAGCATCCTACAGAAAACTACAACATGAAACAAACTTATCCTATTGGTCGTGCTTACGTGCGGCCTATTCTCCGGATTATCCAGTGCTCAGGGATTCTACGATCGTTCAACCGTGCAGAAAATTGAAATATTCTTTGGCTTTTCAAATTGGGATGCCCAACTGGATGCATTGGCCACTTCAACAGAAGATTATTTATTGGCGGATTCCGTTCGGGTCAATGGAATTGTTTTTGACAGCGTAGGTGTTAAGTACAAGGGCAATAGTTCTTACAACCAGAATAACAATAAAAATCCGATCCACATCGAATTGGACCATGTACATGGAAGTTATGATTACCAAGGGTATACCGATATCAAACTCCAGAATGGGTATCAGGATCCTTCCATGATTCGTGAAGTGCTTTCCTATGCTGTTTTGGAACAATATATGGATTGTCCGAAGGCAAATTTTGCCAATGTTTATATCAACGGTACATTGCGAGGAGTTTATTCCAATGCAGAGTCCATTAATGCTAAGTTTAATGGAGATCATTATTATACTTCGGATGGTTCATTTGTCAAATGCAACCCAATCGGAGGAGCTGGTCCGGGGGCTGGAGTAAACCCTGATTTAAAGTATTTGGGTTCCGACAGTTCGCTATATTATAACGGTTATGAACTGAAATCGGATTACGGATGGAATGATCTGGTGGATTTGATAAATACATTGAACAATAACTTTTCAGCCATTGATTCCAAATTGGATGTTGATCGCGCACTTTGGATGCTGGCATTCAACAATGTACTCGTTAACCTGGATTCCTATTCAGGCGCATTTCGGCAAAACTACTATTTATATAAAGATTTGAATGATCGGTTCATTCCGACTGTTTGGGATTTGAATATGAGTTTTGCGGGATTTCCGGGAGGTCCTGTTCAAGGCCAATCTTACACTGCGGCCACACTGGATCCGTTTTCAAACAGCACCTCAACGGCTCACCCCCTGATTTTGAAAATGATGGGCAATCCAATGTATAAACGGATGTATATGGCGCATCTCAGAACCATTGTTCAAGAAATCTTTGCTTCGGGAGATTATGTGACCACAGCAAATGCAATCCGCTCGGTAGTGGATGCTTCCGTACAGGCAGATCCCTATAAATTTTATTCCTATACCCAATTTCAGAATGGAATGACAACCGCTGTGACGGGTGGAAGCCCGGGGGGATCTTCGATTCCGGGAATTCAGCAGTTGATGAGTGCACGTGTTTCTTATTTCCAGTCAAATTCCGATTACAACCTCTCCGCGCCATCCATTACTGCACATACAGTAAGTAATAATTTACCTGCTTACGCAGAAACGGTGACCTTTACAGCTTCATGTACAAATGAAACCACAGTATACCTCGGGTATCGTTTGGAGCACCCCCTGCGATTTAACCGTGTTCAGATGTTTGATGACGGAATGCACAACGATGGTGCGGCCGGTGATCACCTGTATGGAGTGGATGTGCTGTTGAATGGAATTACGATGGAATATTACATTTATGCAGAGAACAACAGTGCTGGTATTTTTAATCCGATTCGTGCGGAACATGAATTTCACACCCTGAATATTACCATTGTCCTGCCTGCAGACGGCGACATCCTGATCAATGAACTCCTGGCAGATAATGGTTCCAGCGCTTTTGATTCCAACGGTGAAAATGACGATTGGGTGGAATTATACAATCACACCTCCATAGCGAAAGACCTTTCCGGTTTGTACCTTTCCGATGATCTTTCCAATTTAACGAAATGGCAGATTCCATTGGGAACGGCAATCAATGCAAATGATGTGTTGATTATCTGGACAGATAATGATTCGGAGCAAAGCGGTTTACACGCTAACTTCAAGTTGAGTGCTTCCGGAGAGTCTTTAATCCTTTCGGACGGGAGTGTGATCTACGATCAGGTTGATTTCGGGCAGCAGACACAGGATGTTTCTTATGAACGTTGTCCGGACGGAGGAACCTTTACTTTTGCCGATCCAACATTTGATGCTTTAAATAATTGTGCTTTGGGCCTGGATGAGTTTTCCTTGCAGTTAGTGCATATTTATCCGAATCCAAGCAATACAAATTTCACCATTCAAAGTGATGTAAATGCACTTTATGCAGTGTATGACTTATCCGGACGTGAGATTACAAGCGGTACTTTGGAGAGTTCCTTAACGGTATTAAATGCACAAACATGGCAATCCGGAACCTATTTGCTCCGGATTCAGGACAAGCTCGGGACTATACAAATAAGTCAGTTGATTAAGTATTAGATCAAAGAAATTTCATCGTTGAATACTAATCAGTATCCTGTAAATTGGTTGAAATTTACAGGATGCTCAATTCATCTTGCTTGTTCCGACTTTTTGTTTTAAATTCCTCCTGCTAAAACGTACTATTATGATTCCTGAAGAAAATGTACAGGAGCCCATTTCATTGAGTTTAACACCCTATACTGGTGCCTGGACAAAGGCAGAAGCTGCGCATTTGCTGCGAAGAACCATGTTTGGTGCCACACTCACCCAGATTACACAAGCTGTATCGAATGGAATGAATGCAACTGTTGCACAATTATTGACGCTTCCAAGCGTTTCGCCGCCATTGGCTTTCCACCCGGATGAAGCAGTTACTGCAATCGGTTCCACCTGGATCAATGATGTTTATCCGACTAATCAAGGCCCCACAAACAATGCCCGGCTGTATTCGCTTGGTGCCTGGTTCATGCAACGAATTAATCAGCCAACGGTAAGTATCCAGGAAAAAATGTGCCTGTTTTGGGACAACCACTTTGGTGTGGATGGAACGAATGAAGCCAAAGCTGTTTATGGAATGCATGAAAAGTACCGTCAGAATTGCCTGGGGAACTTTAAGCAGCTGGTAAAAGACATGACGATCGATCCGATGATGCTTTTGTTCCTGAACGGGGCAACGAATAATTTGTTCTCCCCGAATGAGAATTATGCACGCGAACTGCTGGAATTATATACAGTAGGCAAAGGTCCGCAGATAGGAACGGGTGATTATTCCAATTATACGGAAGCGGATGTGGCTGCCGGAGCAAAGATCCTAACCGGATGGACAGTTACGGATTTGTACAGTACCACAGTTAGTCAGCCGACCAGTGTGTTTTATCCGGTTTTGCACGATACATCCTCCAAGACTTTGAGTTCTTATTTCGGTTCGGCAGTAGTTCCGGATGCAGGAAATGCGGAGTATGCAAACTACATCGATATTATTTTCAGTCAGCCGGATATGGCGAAGCACTTGTGCCGTAAAATCTATCGCTGGTTTGTCAATTACGACTTAACTCCCTCGGTTGAAAGTACGGTAATTGCAGACATGGCTTCGACATTGAGTTCCAATAATTTCGAAGTAATGCCGGTGATAGAGCAATTACTGAAAAGCGAACATTTCTATGATATTTCGGTTCGAGGTGCAATCATCAAGAATCCGTTGGAATTATTATTCACCATGTTGAATGCTTCCGGTTCGATGCCTGCTTATTCGGTGCCGGTTAATTACGAGATCTATTTGAATCTCTATTATTTGGCGCAGGTCATGGGAATGGAATATTTGAGAGCACCCAGCGTGGGCGGATGGACAGCTTATTACCAAACACCCGCTTTCACCCGTTTATGGGCAAACTCCAGTTTGTTGAAACTGCGTTTTGATTTGGGATCTTTACTGACTGTTACCAACGGAATTGTTGTCAGCGGGAATGGGTTTAAAGTAAATGCGATGAATTTCCTGAATAACCTGAGTGTTCCTTCGAGTGCGCCGCAGGTGATAGAAGACATTTTGACCGTCTTTACCTGCAAAGGAGTTTCCGTGACTGAAAAGATTGTTTTAAAGTCCATTTTAACGAACGGACAACCTGATTTTGAGTGGACGATCCAATACAATGAATACCTGGCCGATCCGGGAAATCCGGCGGTAATTAATCCGGTTCGTCTGCGGGTGGAACTGGTGCTTTACCGATTGTTCCAATTGCCCGAATCGCAAGTAATGTAAGTGCAGACCAAAATCAGAAACTATGAAAAGAAGAAATTTTGTACAGTCGGTCGCACTATCATCTATTGGAGCGCCACTGGTTTTAAAGAACTTTAAATTCGGAGCCGTTACGCAGGATTTGTTTAAATCTTCGCGGGCCGCTGAAGACCGGGTTTTAGTAATCATTCGTTTGAACGGAGGAAATGACGGGTTAAGTACCCTGGTTCCTTTAGATCAATATGCCAATCTGGCCATTCAAAGACCGAATATTTTGATTCCGCAGAACCAACTGCTGCAGATCACTCCTACGAATGCCCTGCACCCTTCCATGGCAGGAATGAGAGATATGTTCGATAACGAGCGTTTGTCTATCATTCAAAACGTGGGATACCCGGAGCAAAACCGCTCGCATTTCCGCTCGATGGATATCTGGACCACCGGAATGCTGGACCAGAATGCAACACGCGGCTGGCTGGGCAGGTATTTGGACCAGGAGTTCCCGAATTTTCCGGATGATTACCCGGACACGGCTAATCCTGATCCCTTTGCAATCAGTATGGGATATGAAGTGTCTGCAACCTGCCAGGGATTGGAAGCAAACTTTTCGGTTGCAATCAATAACCCGTTTGATAGCTACAACCTGGTAGAAACCGGACAAGTGAATGATGGAACTTATTACGGTTCGCACATGGAGTACCTGTCGACGCTGATCGTACAGGCAAATGCTTACGGAGCACAGGTGAACGCTGCTGCGAATGCGGGGGATTCACTCTCCACCATGTATGATCCGAATGATGATGTTTCGAAAAACCTGAAATACATTGCACAGATGATTTCCGGGGGATTAAAAACAAAGATTTACATCGTCAATGTGAATGGCTTCGATACGCACGATGCCCAGGTAGTTGACGGAGCACCTTCAACCGGCGCTCATGCCAATTTACTTTCCCGCATTTCCACGGCAGTTGCTGCTTTCCAAAATGACCTGAGTTTATTGGGATTGGAGAGTCGGGTAGCGGGAATGACCTTCTCTGAATTTGGAAGACAAATTGCTTCCAATGCCAGTGACGGAACAGATCATGGAGATGCAGCGCCGCTGTTCTTGTTCGGTTCCTGCATTAGCAGTGGGATTATCGGGCCGAATCCGGTTATTTCCAACACGATTGTTGATCAGGCAGGTATTCCGATGCAAATTGACTTTAGAGACGTTTACGCGTCTATTTTGAGAGATTGGTTCGAAGCAGATACTACAGAGATCCAGGGAATGTTTGAGCAAACGATCAATTTTATCCCTGTTCTGGATTCTTGTAACCTGGGATTGGATGAAAATCAGACCAAAAACGATGTGCTGGTATTCCCGAACCCATGCGTAGACCAAACGACGTTGAAGTTTAAATGCTCCGGAGAGAAAGTAACGATCCGAGTTTACGATACTGCAGGAACTCTGATCAGCGAAGTGTGCTCGAAAGAATTCCAGCCGGGAGAACATTTGGTTCCGATTAGCATGGATGGAACACCATCCGGGAATTACATTGTGACCGTACATAAAAATTCGGGCACGTTTACCAAAAAGTTTATCAAACTGAAAAATATCTGATACGAAAAACCCCAAAGCGATTGCAACATCTGCTTTGGGGTTATTTCCTTAAGTTCAGGAATTACATTCCTCCACCCATATTCTTCAAATCTTCTTCAGATACTTTGGTATATCCCTCAGGAATCGTCAAATTAAAGGCTTTCTTGTCCACTTTCTTTTCAAATTTGGTAGCAATGAAGTGAATCGTCATTCCGTTGTTTACCGTTGAAAATTCCAATGGAACGCCTTCAATTTTGCTTCCACCGAACTGCTGCTGTCCTTTTAAAGATGCTTTCAAATCGGTTGCAATCCACATAATCGCTTCGTTTCCATCTGCATCACGAACGATTGTCTTTGTGCACTTGTAACCAATGATGTCTTTCGTTTCAGTAGTTACTTCCACCGTAGGCTCTGCTTTTTTCTCTTTCTCTTCTTTTGAAAGGTCCATTTCAGTAGCGGTTTTGTTACCCATTACTTCCATCAGCATCAATCCTTTGTTCTTTTTAATATCAGAGATCGTATTCATTTTCATAAACGTACCCATCGTCATATCGATTTTGGATTTGTTAGGCATGAAGTACAATTCCATGGTTGATCCCTGCATCATCGGAAGCGCCATAGCCATGTCCGGATTATCACTGGAGAAATCCATTGCATAAGAAATCTGTCCGGTAGTTTGTGCTATAGAAGTTCCAGCTACAGCCAAAAATAAAATTGATAATAGTAAATGTTTCATGTCGTTTTTTTTGATCCTGACATTTTTCATCAGGGTGTTTCTATGTTTACAAAAATGGCATAAATCTTTCGACTTATGCCACCTTTTATGTATTTCGTGAATTTTAGTTGTTAAAGAGTTAGAAAATTGTTCAAAATGCTTCCATGCTTACGGATTTAAATTTGAACTTTTTGAACTCTTGAAAGGTTTCTAGCCCGTTATCGCCTGAACGATATCTTTTCCATTCGCATAGAGGATTAACCCCAAAAGCAGGAAGAATCCAACATACTGCGCATATTCCATGAATTTTTGTCCGGGAGCACGTCCTGTAATCATTTCGTACAATAAAAACATCACATGACCGCCATCCAGTGCAGGAATGGGCAATAAATTCATAATTGCAAGCATCATCGAAAGGAATGCCGTCAATGTCCAGAATGCCTGCCAGTCCCAAACCGGAGGGAACAATTTTCCGATAGAACCTACACCGCCGATAGATTCGGCTCCTTTTTTGGAGAAGACATATTTGAATTGGGCAACATTGGCATAAATACTTTTATATCCTTTGCTGAAACCGGATCCGAAACTTTCTCCAAAGGAATAATTTTGTGTGTAAATAGCACTTGTGTCGGTATTTACTTTTAATTCCGGTCGAATTCCGATTTTGCCGATTTTATCAACCGCTACTGATTTTGTATACACGGAATCGCCGGATTTGATTTCCAAAGCGCATTTTTTTCCTCTGTTGTGATACAATTCAGTGATTAATTCATCGTAGTAAATAAATTCCTTTCCGTTGACGGCAATGATTTTATCTCCTTTTTTCAATCCGCCTCTCTCTGCTGCCGATTCAGCAATCACGGTATCAAGTGGTCCTGGAAAATACCTGAAACCAAATGCGGCTTCAGCACCGTTATCCCACATTTTATTTCCAATATCTTCAGGAAGTACAATCGTTTCCACTTTCCCGTTTTCATGCTGTACTTTGAAGTGCGTTTTTCCAAAGATCATGATCTCCATTCCAAGTTTGGAAAGCTCATCTGCTTTTTGCCCGTCGACACTTAGAATTTTATCTCCGGATTTAAAGCCGAATTGTTCAAAATAGGGGTGAACCGCAATTCCATCAGTTAATTTCTGGTGATTTACTTTTTCTTCTCCCCAAACAAAAAGAACCATGATGTAGATCAAAAAACCCACAATAATGTTCACAATGATCCCGCCCAACATGATAATCAAACGCTGCCATGCCGGTTTGGACCGGAATTCCCAGGGTTGAGGCGGTTGTGCCAATTGTTCCTTGTCCATGGATTCATCCACCATTCCGGCAATTTTCACGTAACCACCCAATGGGATCCAGCCCAATCCCCATTCCGTATCACCTATCTTTTTCTTGAAAACAGAAAAGTAAGGGTTGAAGAACAAGTAGAATTTCTCCACCTTGGTATTGAACCATTTTGCCGGTAAATAATGCCCGAACTCATGCAATACGATCAGAAGAGAAAGTGATAAAATCAGCTGAGCTGCGCGAACCCAAAAATCCATAGTTTTTATTTAAAGTGGAACAAATATAGTAATAAGTGATTAGGCAATAGGCATTAGTGATCAGTAGCCGGTTGTTACGGACAGAATTAACTATTCACTATTGCCTGTTTACTATTGCCTAAACTAAGGTTGAACGTTTTTTGTAGAATAGCCGTGGTGTTCAAAGTATTCCAAAATAGCTTCTTTCATAAAAGCTTGCTGTTCTTCTTCATTCAACGGAGGAAGTTCTTTCAGGAACTCAAAATGCGGCCAGTTATCCGTATCTCTTCCTTTGAATTCATAATATCCGTAAGGTTCCAGCAAGGTACAGATTGCGATGTGCATTAAATCTGTTTTCTCGTGCTTTTTAAAGATTTTATATCCAACGCCCAGTTCCTCCACACCAATTAGAAAGAGCATGGCCTGAAGATCAATACCCGGGCCGAAAGTCGGCTCCAATTGTTTCGCAAGATTCTGGTAGCGTAATTCCAATGCGTAATCCATAATTGCAAAATTACTTATTTAAGAAGGAATGAACTCCTATTGACATCAGGATTTTAAGATTTTAGGATTTTAAGACTAGTTAAAATGTCTTAAAGTCCTAAAATCCTGACGTCCTAATATCTAATGAATGTAACCCGGCTCCCCTTTTTGAATGCGGTCAAAGATCCAGTCGTAACTATAGATCATGTGTGAATGCACGAAATGCTTGTTCGGCCAGTTGAAAGGAGAACAAATCCTTCCCACATGAGTTGATTGTTGTGCATCAATTCCCCAAACAGTTGCTTGCGGCGCCACTCCGTCCTGGTAGCAAAGTGCATCTGCATCTTTTTGCCCGAGGTTTGATCCATACTGCCAGACTTCTTCGAAGGTGTTCCAGTCCATGCCTTTGTATCCGGCATTTTCCGGTGCCAGCAAATAGAATTTCCCCAGGACGACTTGTCCTTTCAAAGTTTCGAGTAATCCGAGTGTGTAGGCGTAACCCATACTGTGACAGACAACATCAAGGGTGTCCTTCACCAAATAACTGTTCGGCGTGTTGCGGATTTCATTCAAAAAGGCTTTTCCTGCGATCACCCCCCGGGAATACCGGTAATCAAACCCCTCCGGATTGGAAACCTGGTTCAACAGCTTGTATTTTTTATTGGAAGCCTTTTTATTCACGGCGCGGATGTAGCTCCATCCGAAACCCAGTTTTGACTGATGGTTTGAAGTCCTGACCGGGAAACTGCCGTCTAAGTAAAAGCTGGTGTCCGGATTCAGGCGTTTGATAAACCGATCATCTATTTTAAACCAGTAATTGGTCCGGTCGTTCATGTAAACTTCGTTCCGGCTTTCCTGTTTGTCGTATTTCGGTCCACGGTAGCCGTTTATAAAAACCAGATAGCGTTGTGGTTTTGGCCGCTGTTTTTCGATAATTTGTTTGCTCAGCTCATCTCCGGAAAATGCAAATACGTGCTGGAAAGCGGGGTTTTTCTGTTCCCCACCGGAATTATCAGCCAGGAAATAAGAAACCACCCGATAGGTATTGTTTTGAATGGCGATGTTGTTTTGGTTAAACAAAAGCAAATTATTCCCGGAAGATCTGAAAAAGATTTTATCCCCTAAAGAGTGAAAGTTCAGGACCAATCCACCTTTGCTGCTGTGCCATTTTCCGTTTCGTTTGATGTATATGACCGTTTGAGGTTCGGATGGATAAACGCAATTGAAAACAAATTTGTTCCCCCGTATTTTTTTCGAAAAACGATTCTTCAATTGGTAGCTTCTTCCTATTTCCAGCACCTGCTGCATGAAAGCCGTATCGCTTAGCGTACATTTTTTGACAGACTTGATGGTGTCTACCAAAACTACCCGGTTTAGGCTGAAAGGAGAATAAGTTCTGGATTGAGTAATGGACCCATCGGTGTTTTCTTCCCAGAAATAGTAATAAACCAGGCTTGTTTTTGTTTGGAATTGCGGACGGCGAACCGGTTCATCCTGACCAAATACGGAAAGAGTGCTCCAGCTAAAAACCATAAAAAATACCACAAAGCGCTTCATTTTGTAAATATATTAACTTTTGAAATTCAAAATTGAAATGTAAAATTGAAAAGAGGGAAAAATCCAGAACTTTTCAATTCTCAATTTTACATTTTCAATTAAAGGATTATTTTTGCCCGAACTAAACTATCAGAAATGGGAAGAGCATTCGAATATCGTAGAGCAGCGAAAGAAAAACGTTGGGGGAAAATGTCAAAATTGTTCCCTAAACTTGGTAAGGCCATAACGATGGCGGCAAAAGAAGGAGGACAAGATCCGGCCACTAATGCTAAACTGCGCACTGCTATTCAAAATGCTAAGGCAGAGAATATGCCGAAAGACAATATTGAAGCTGCAGTTAAAAGAGCCAATCAAAAAGACGTGGCATCCTTTGCGCAGGTGGATTATGAAGGAAAAGGCCCACACGGTGTTTTAGTTTACGTGGAGTGTGCAACAGATAATCCGACTCGTACGGTTGCGAATGTGAAATCTTATTTCAATAAAGCAGGTGGAGGTGTTGTTCCCAACGGTCAATTGGAATTCATGTTCAACCGCAAATCGGTTTTTGAATTGGAAAATACAGGATCAATAGATGCGGAAGAATTGGAGTTGGAACTGATCGATGCCGGATGCGAAGAAATTGAGGTAACGGACGACCGTATTTTTATTTACGGAGATTACACTGCTTTCGGAACACTTGGAGCTGCATTGGAAGAAAAAGGAATTGCGGTTTTGAAATCGAATTTGGAACGTTTCCCGACAACTCCGGTAGAATTTACAGAAGAGCAATTGGTAGATATCGAGAAAATGCTGGATAAATTCGACGATGACGATGATATACAGCAGATTTTTACCAATATGGGGTAAACCGAATTCCGATATTAAATAAAATAAATGGTAGGGACGCGATGCATCGCGTCCCTACTTGTTTAACAATGGCCGGTTTGTATCTTTCGGAATTGTTCCGGATTCCTGAATCGGATTTTCCCAATTTTGGAACATGAATTTTCTCGATATTCTCATTCTGCTGCCAATTCTTTACGGAGCCTACAAAGGGTTTAAACACGGTTTTGTAATCGAACTGTTTACCTTGCTGGCCATCCTGGTGGGAATTTATGTGGGTATCCATTTCTCCGATTATACTGCAAACTGGTTAAAGACTTCCCTGGAAATTGATTCGGAATATTTACCGGTCATCGCATTTACCTTTACTTTTCTTGCGGTTGGTGCCATGATCTTTTTTGCAGGGAAAATGGTCGAAAAGATGATCAAAGTAGTCCAGTTGTCGCCATTGAACAAGTTTTTAGGAGTTTTGTTCGCAACCATTAAATCGCTTTACATTGTCAGTGTGGTGCTGGTTCTGGTGGAATCTTACGATGAGAAGAGCAAGTTCTTTCCTGCTAAAACAAAAACATCCTCCCTGTTATACGAACCTGTAAAAGCAGTATCTACTAAAACCGTTCCTGCTCTTGCAGAAAGCACCATTTTTCTGGAAAATGCCCTTCACAATGAAACCGACAGCACCGGGCTTAGCGTTGACCAGGTGCTTCGTGCAAAGGAAATCGCTGACAGTTTGGGAATTGATGCCAATGATGCTCAGGAAATACTGGAAGTGCATCAAAAATATGGGGATAAAGAACCTGCATCCAGGCCCTGAGATTTCCGGATGCCGGAAATTGCTCCGATCTTCTGATTCCTTCACCGCCACTGCTCAAATCCCGCACATGAGGGATCCGTGTTTTTAAGATGTGGGGATGGGTGGGTTGAACTGCGTCGTTATTCAAACCAACTGTTTTTTAGCAGAACAGGTCATCTAATTACCGGATTTGGAATTGATTTGATAAACAAAACAATATATTTGCCTTTTCTTAGTTAATCGTTAATCACATCGGCGCAGATTTTTCATTCGAATGAAGAGAATATATTTTTTGATTTATTTAGGAATTCTTTCCTTGGTATGGGCATGTTCCACTGAGAAGAATACCATGCTTAGCAGGGCTTATCATGGCACTACGGCACATTATAACGGATACTTTAATGCAAATGATTTGCTTGAAGAAGCAATGAAAACGTTTCGTGAAAATCAAAAAGAAGATTACTACAGTGTCCTTCCGATCCTTCAATTGCCCAATGAAGAAGAAGTGAAGAACATGTATTCTCCGATCGATACAGCGATTTCCAAATGTACCAAAGTCATTCAACGGCACGCTATGCCGTCTATGGAAAAACCGGCATCCAAAAAAGAAGAACACAACCGCTGGATCGATGAAAACTGGATTACAATCGGGATTGCGAACTTCTACAGACGCGATTATGACTTAGCCTTCAAAAATTTTGAATACACCAAGAAATTTTTCTCTACCGACAAGTCTGCCTATGTAGCAGAAATGTGGATGGCAAGAACGTACATGGAGCAAGGGAAATTTACCGAAGCAAATTATGCGATCACCAATTTAGAGAAGGCCCAGGAATCCATGGAAAATGGAGATTCGAAAGAATCAAAGGGAGGTAAAAGCTCCAAATCGTCCAAGTCTAAAAAGAAGAAGAACGACAAGAAGAAAGAAGTTGCGCCGTTCCCTAAAAAATTGAGATACGACCTGGCAATTACAAGAGCCATTTTTGCTGAAAAGAGAAAAGATCCGGAAGGTGAAATAAAAGCACTGACAAAAGCTTTGGAATATGCTAAAAAGTCAAAGGACAAAGCACGCATCAATTTTATTCTCGGTCAGCTCTATGAAAATACAGGGGACCGGGGCAAGGCAGCTTATCATTACGACCGTGTGAAGAAATACAATGCCGGTTATGAAATGAGTTTCAATGCGAATTTGAAAAACGCCCTGAATGCCGGAGGAGAAAAAGTACGTAAGAGCCTGAAAAAAATGCTGCGTGATACCAAGAATGCAGAATTTAAAGATCAGATCTATTATACTTTGGGTAAAATGGACCAGATGGAATCTGATGAACCCGCTGCAAAAGAAAATTACACCAGATCTGCATTCTATTCGACATCCAACAACCGCCAGAAAGGAATGGCTTATGAGCGTTTGGGAGATATGAGTTTTGCCAAAAAGGATTATTTAAGTGCTCAAAAATATTACGACAGTTGTGCGAAGGTGATCCCTGAAACCTATCCGAACTACGAAGGAATTAAAAACAAAGCATCCAAATTGCAAAGTTTGGTGAATGCATTGGAGATTGCTCAGTACGAAGACAGTGTTCAGCGCATTGCGAAACTTTCAGGGCCAGACCAGTTGGCTTTTGCGGAAGGCGTGATCCAAAAAATGAAGAAAGACGCAGAAGAGCGTAAAAGACAAGATGCCATTCGTTTAGCTGCATTGCAGGAAATCCAAAGCAAAAAATCTCCGGATGGAAGTGGGAATAAATTCTATTGGAATAACGAAAAAGCAAAGAGCGAAGGGTTAGAGGAGTTTAGAAAACAATGGGGACAGCGTAATAATGAAGACGATTGGAGACGATCCGATAAAGTAGTGTTTGCAAGCTTCACAGATCCTTCCGATTCTACTGCGTCTTCGGATGCTCCGGTACCTTCCGGTGAAACAGCGCTTGATTCATTAACACCTGAAATGTTAGTGGCAAAACTTCCGCTTTCCGATTCTGCGCTGGAAGCATCACGGGATAGAATGATGAACGCTTATTTTGATGCGGGTGCCATTTATGACGAACAATTAAACGAAGGGGCACTTGCCGAGAAGCAATACAGAACCATGCTGGGGCAGGAATTTGAGCACGACATGAAATTATTGGCGGCTTACCAGATTTACCGTTTACACAGTCCGGAAGATCCGGCTGCGGTGGAACAGAAAGATTACATCCTGATCAATTATCCAACTTCAGATTATGCGGGTTATCTGCGTGATCCGGATTATTTCCTGAAGAAAAAGGAACGCGAAAAACTCACCCAGGAAGCATACCTGACGGATTTGGACCGCTACGAAAGAGGTTTGTTCTATCCGGTGATTCAGAAAGCCAACATTGTGATTTCAGATGAAAAAGACAATCCGTACAGAAGCAAGTATATGCTATTGAAAGCAATGGCGCAGGCCAAAATGACCGAAGACAAAAAGATGATTTTGCCTACTTTGGATACCCTGATTGCACTTTATCCGAAAACACCGGAAGCAGACAAGGCACTGGAAATGAAAAAAATTATCCTGAGCGGTTATTCTGCAAATGAAGCGGTTGATTTTACGAATAAAAGCATTTACGAGTACAAAGAGGATGAACCGATGTTTGTACTGATCTTCCTGACTGATAAGATCAATAACGTGGTTGCGAAAACCCGTGTGGTTGATTTTAACAAGGAATATTACAGCAAGCTGCGCTTAAGCGTCACCTCCAAAGTGCTCAAGGGAGACAACGTGATCGTAATGAAAGAGTTCAAAGATGATATTGAAGCGGCATCCTATGTTTCATTCTACAAACGCACGCGCAACCACTTGCTGGATATGCAAAAAATGAAAATTTTATTCATTTCGG
>CAMLDR010000075.1 GCA_946478775.1 uncultured Flavobacteriales bacterium | reverse complement strand
AAATTGAAATGACATCCCTGATCTCACCGATCGTGCAAATTTGTGACTCCATTTCAGGAGCCCGACCAGGAGCCCGACGTGAAGTTGTGGAATCTTATATCAAACGGATCAAAGACCTGGAGAACCTGGCTTTGTCCTATGACGGAGTGAATTCGGCATATGCAATTCAGGCCGGGAGAGAACTGCGGGTACTGGTTGAAAGTGAAAAAGTAACAGATTTACGCGCAGATGAATTGTCCTTTGCGATTTCTCAGAAAATCCAAACAGAGATGACTTATCCCGGACAGGTAAAAGTTACCGTGATCCGTGAAAAACGTTCCGTGAACTACGCGAAGTAATGATGGATCAGGCTCAGTTTATATCTGATCGATTAAAAAATAAAACCATTTTGGTGACCGGCGGCGCCGGTTTCATTGGTTCAAATTTGACAGAGGCACTATTGGAAATAGGTGCCTCTGTTATTGTTTTAGACAGCCTGGAAACAGGACAAAAATCAAATATAGACCGGCTTTCCCATTATCCGAACTACCGGTTCGTAAATGGAGATATTTGTAATCCGGCTGATTACAGGCACCTTTTGAAGGAAGTGGATGCGATTTCCAACCAGGCCGGATTGGGCTCGGTACCCAGATCGATTGAACTGCCATTGAATACACACCGGGTAAATACAACCGGTTTTTTAACCCTTTTACACGAAGCAAAAGAAGCAAATGTAAAACGGTTTGTATACGCCAGCTCTTCATCTGTTTATGGAGATTCTCCGGCTTCGCCAAAACAGGAAGGACAAGAAGGTAAAGTACTCTCTCCGTATGCGGTAACCAAACTGTTGAATGAAGAATACGGACACGTTTATCACCAGCTGCATGGCATGGAAACGATAGGAATGCGGTATTTTAATGTGTTCGGGCCGTTTCAGGATCCGGAAGGCGAATATGCAGCGGCAATCCCAAGGTTTTTGAATAAAATGCTTAACGGCGGAGAAATCATAGTGAATGGAGACGGAGAGCAATCACGCGACTTTACCTACGTCAAAAATGCAGTTCATGCTAACCTATTGTCGCTGATCTCGGAAAATGAACAGGCTTTCGGTCAGGTATACAATGTAGCCTGCGGCCGAAGTTTGACCCTGAATAATGTGATCAGCAGTTTGCAGGAAGGACTGAAAAACCTGGGAACTATTTCTAAGAACACATTGACTTACGGTCCTTCAAGAAAAGGAGACATCCGGGATTCCCTTGCCTCAACGGCTAAAATGGAGCAATATTTGGATTATAAACCCGTATATACCTTTGAAGAAGGAATCGATGAATACCTTCGTCATGTATTGCAATGCAAATAAAAGCACTCAAATCTGACTTTGTAAAATCAGTCCTCACTTTGATGACTGGGACTGCAATTGCTCAGTTAATAGCTTATCTCATTTATCCGGTACTGACGCGTATTTACACCACAGCCGATATGGGAGAACTGGGAGTTTATACCCGTTTGGTGGCCTTTATCGCAGCAATTGCTACCGCACGTTATGAAGCAACTTTACCGGTTGCCAAACAAGACAATCACGCATTTTCACTCTACCGTCTATCCTTTCGGATTTCGCTTATCGTATTGACGGCAGTATTCCTGGTAGGTTTGACCTATTTCATGCTGAAGCCCTACAACTTTTCCAATTATATCTTTTTGCTGGTTTCGGTTTTGAGTGCCTATGTAAGTGTTTGGATTAACCTGGGAACAAGCTGGTCGGTAAGAAAAAAGCTTTTTAAACAAATTTCCATCCAGCGTATGGTGAACTCGGTTTCCGTGAACTCATTACGCTTACTTTTTGGAGCACTTAACTGGGGAGCTTTCGGATTGATCTTCGGAACATTATTAGGGTCTTTTCTATCCATTTTTGCCTTTGTGAAAACCTTTTTGTCCACAAAAAAAAGGCATGCCTCTACAGCAGATTTGAGAAGAATGCGCATCCTGGCAAAGGATTACAAATCGTATCCTACCATTTATTTGCCACATGTTTTATTGGATTTGGGCGTGGATCTGGCATTGGCTGCACTCATCGTGGAGTTTTACGGGAAAGGGACATTCGGATCTT
Source organism: uncultured Flavobacteriales bacterium (assembly GCA_946478775.1). The sequence continues at coordinate 17,350 of CAMLDR010000075.1, read as the reverse complement.
TCAGCTATGCCTACCTGATGCTCAAACTGCCATTATCCTTGTTCGGACAATCACTCGGACAGGTTTTTTTCAATAAGAGTTCCGAATTGGTAAATCAAAAGCAATCCGTTTATCCGCTAACCTTAAAAACACTCAGAACTTTATTTTACCTGTCGCTTGTTCCATTTACTTTACTTTTCTTTTTTGGAAGTGAATTATTCGGGTTCGTTTTTGGTGAGCGCTGGACAGAAGCAGGAAGGATTGCTGAAATTCTGGCTCCGGCTTTAATGCTGAATTTCATTGTTTCTCCCATTTCGTCTTTATCGCTGGTTTTATCGAAGCAAAAACTACTATTCGGTTTTGGAATGATCGTGGCCTTTTTTCAATTGTTCAATTTTGGAGTGCTACCCATCCTTCTGAACTTGCTGGATAAATTTCGTTTTATAGATACCGGTTTTGACCCATTTCATTGGATCTTAGGATTCAATAGCGTGTTATTGTCAGTAATTTATGTAGTGATTATCTTTCTCTTTTTGAGGTTAACTAAAAAAATGCAGCCAAAAATAGCATAAAGAGTATATTTGATTTAAGAGTTCAAATGTTCAAATTGATCCCGATAGCTATCGGGACTTTTAACCTTTTGAACCTTCGAAGCTCGTAGAGCGAAGAAGCTTTGAACCTTTTGAACTTTTTTTAGAATGGTAGTAATTGTAGATTATGGTCTGGGAAATTTGGGTTCGATAAAGAACATGCTTCAACACATCGGATTTGATGCGGTAATTTCAAGCGATAAAGAACAGATTTCAGCCGCAGATAAACTGATTCTTCCCGGAGTTGGATCATTTGACCAGGGAATGATCAATCTGCAGGAAAGAGAATTGCTTCCTGTTTTAAATCAACGGGTGCTGGTTGATCAGGTGCCCATCCTCGGAATTTGTTTGGGAATGCAGCTGTTGGGATTGAAAAGTGAGGAAGGAAACCTGCCCGGTTTATCGTGGGTGGATCAGGAAAGTAAAAAATTTGATCCGCAGGACCATCAATCATTTCCCGTTCCGCATTTGGGCTGGGAATACGTTTCTATTGAAAAAGAGAGCAGTAAACTTCTAAATGGATTTGGCACTGATACCAAATTCTACTTTGCACATTCTTATTACGTAAGCTGTGAAAACCGGGAGGAAGTTATTTTGCAGGCAGATTACATTCATCCCTTTGATGCAGGTATTCAAAAAGGACATATTATGGGGGTTCAGTTTCACCCGGAAAAAAGCCACAAACACGGCATGCAGTTGTTAACCAATTTTGTTTCTAATTTCTAATGGCGCTCCCAAGATGTATCCCTGTGCTTTTGCTTCAGAACGGAGGCTTGGTAAAAACGGTCCGGTTTCAGAACCCGAAATACATTGGAGATCCGTTGAATGCCATTCGGATTTTCAATGAAAAGGAAGTAGATGAATTGGTTTTTTTGGATTTGGATGCCTCCGTTAAAGGAACGCCCATTCCCATTCGCTTGCTGGAAGAAATTGCCGGAGAATGTTTTATGCCCCTCTCTTTCGGCGGTGGAATAAAAACAATCGAAGATATTCGGCAAATTATCCAAATCGGTATTGAAAAGGTTATTATCGGGACAGAAGCCGTTGAAAATCCTGATTTTGTAAAACAAGCGGTTACAGAATTTGGCAGTTCAAGTATTTGTGTTTCCCTGGATATCCAAAAAAACGCTTTCGGGGAATATGAATTGTTTACCAGATCCGGAACAAAGCGAATAGATCAAAAGCCTTTAGAATATGCCCGGGTACTGGAACGATTAGGAGTAGGAGAAATTCTACTTCACTCGATTGATCGGGAAGGAACACGCGTGGGGTATGATCTGGAATTAGTCCGGGCAATGCGTCAGGCAGTTAAAATTCCGGTCATCATCAGTGGCGGCGCCGGAACAGTGGAACATCTGTGCGAAGGAGTGAAAGCCGGGGCCACAGCAGTAGCAGCGGGGAGTATGTTTGTTTTTCACGGGAAACACCAAGCCGTGCTGATTTCCTATCCCGATCGTGCTTCTTTAAGCAGAATTTATTCAAGTATTTCCAAGTAAATGGTTTATTTTGCAGATTAATGGAAAGGTTGAAAATAGTAACAATTTTAGGCGCAAGGCCTCAGTTTATAAAAGCGGCTGCCGTCTCTTCGACATTCAGCAGGTATTTTGACGAAATTTTAGTTCACACAGGGCAGCATTACGATGCCAATATGTCGGACGTTTTCTTTGAGGAATTGAACATTCCGAATCCCGGATACCACTTGAATATTGGTTCGGGTTCACACGGTGCAATGACGGGTGCCATGCTAACGGAAATCGAAAAGGTACTGGAAATTGAAAAACCCGATTTCGTATTGGTTTATGGTGATACCAACTCAACGATTGCCGGATCTTTGGCTGCATCTAAGTTATTGATTCCGGTGATCCATGTAGAGGCCGGATTGAGAAGTTTCAACAAAGCAATGCCCGAAGAACAAAATCGGATCCTGACAGATCACATTTCGGATTTATTGTTTGTTCCCACGAAGACTGCAGTTGATCATTTGAAAAATGAAGGAATAACCAAAGGAGTGCACCTGGTCGGAGATGTAATGTATGACGGTATTTTGCATTTCACGGAGATTGCGCGCGAAAAGAGTTCCATTCTCGAGGACCTGCAGCTTCAGGAGAAAGCGTTTTTATTATGTACGATCCACCGGGCTGAAAATACAAACAGTTTGGAGAGGCTGACCGGAATTGTGTCGGGATTGAATGCGTGTAAAGAATTGATTGTTTTACCGCTGCATCCCAGAACATTGAAATACATCGCCGATTACGGGCTAAAACTCGAAGAACATATTAGAGTGATAGATCCGGTTGGATATTTGGACATGGTCCGGTTAGAATCGACCGCCAAAAAAATTGTAACGGATAGCGGAGGCATTCAGAAAGAAGCTTTCTTTTTGGGGGTTCCCTGCATTACGATGAGAGATGAAACAGAATGGGTTGAAACAGTGGATAACGGATGGAATATCCTGGTAGGAGCAAGTGAAGATAAGATCACGGATGCAATTAAAAACTTTCATCCTACGCGTGAACGGTTGAGTTATTTTGGAGAAGGGAATGCAGCTCAATTAATGATTGCGATCATTGAAGAAACCCATTTGGGTCATTCCATCAATTTTGATTAACTTCAATTTGAAATTCATAACACAATACAGCATAAAAATACCAAACAAAAATGAAGACCAAAAAAAGAGTACTTGTTCTTGCGCCACACACTGATGATGGTGAATTTGGATGTGGAGGAACAATTGCCAAATTTATTGAAGAAGGTCACGAAGTTACTTATGCTGCATTCTCGGCTTGCCAGCAGTCTGTGCTTCCCCAGTTTCCATCCGATATTTTAATTACGGAAGTAAAGGCGGCAACGAAAGTACTCGGAATTAAAAGCGAGAACTTACTTTTATTTGATTATGATGTAAGAACGTTTGGATATCGAAGACAGGATATTCTGGACGATTTGATAAAAATTCGCCAGGAATATAAACCGGAATTGATTTTTATGCCGGATCTTCGGGATGTCCATCAGGATCATGCGACCATTGCAACAGAAGGACTTCGGGCATTCAAGTTTTCGTCTATCTTATCGTATGAACTGCCCTGGAATAATTTGTCATTTACTACATCTAGTTTTGTGCATCTGGATGAGAAGCATGTGCAGACCAAAGTAAATGCTTTGAAGGAGTATCAGTCACAGGCTCACCGACCATATTCAGATGAGGATTTCCTGAGATCTGTAGCCAGAACAAGAGGTGTTCAAATCGGAACAAAGTATGCCGAAGCATTTAATATCGTTCGTTGGATAATTGATTGATATGATTCGTTTAAGCCAGATTCGGGAATTATTGAAATGTTCGGTTGATGAGTTGAATGGAACACAGCAAATCTCTAACATATTGTCCATTGATGACGCTGCATTTGGTGCAGATTCCTTAGGATGGTGTTCCGATAAGAATAAAGCAAACCTGAAGGATCTTGCAAAAGGAAATGTGATTGTAAGTCATTCCGTTTATGAGGAATTTCAGGAGCAAACAGATTTAAACCTGATCCCAGTTGAAAAACCTCGAAGCGCATTCTTGAAAATACTGCAGGAGTTTTTTGCTGAAAAGGTGGTGTTAGGATTTGTTCATCCTACAGCTGTCATTGATTCCTCCGTTCAATTCAATAGCAATACGGTAAACATCGGTCCAAATGTAGTTATTGAGAAAGATTGTGTTATTGGAGACCGAGTAAGTATCGGTGCAAATTCTGTTTTGAAATCAGGCTGCCGGATTGGAAACGATTGTTCGATCGGTTCAAACAATACGATTGGTGGAGTTGGTTTCGGATACGAACTGAACGAAGAAAATACTTATGAACTAATGCCACATATTGGAAATGTGGTTTTAAAAGACCGGGTTGAAATCGGAAACAATGTGTGTATTGACCGCGCAGTGCTGGGGTCTACTTTGCTGGAAGAAAATGTAAAGGTAGACAACCTCGTGCACATTGCTCACGGAGTGAAAATCGGTAAGAATAGTTTGATTATTGCAAATGCAATGATTGCCGGGAGTGTTGAAATAGGAGAGAATGTCTGGGTTTCACCTTCGTCATCGATCCGCCAAAAATTAAGTATTGAAAACAATGCGTTGATTGGCCTTGGAAGTGTGGTGGTGAAAAACGTGAGCGCAAATACTATAGTTGCGGGAAATCCGGCTAAACCATTTGAGAAAAAATGAAAATAGCTGTTGTTATTCCTTGCAGAAACGAAGTCCGTAATATTGAAGAATGTATAGATGCGATTTATGCATCTGATTTACCTCCGGGTTTTGAACTGACAGTAAATGTAGTAGATGGCATCAGCACTGATGGAACCATTGAAATCCTTCAAAGACTTCAGCACAAATATAGTAGATTGCAGATTGTCCCGAATGAAAAGCAATTAACTCCTTTTGCATTTAATCTGGGAATTTACGCTGCAAAAGATGCTGATTTTTACCAGATTATCGGAGCAAGACAGGTTGTTAGTTCCAATTATCTGAAAGAAGCAGTGGAAAGTCTTGAAAAAGATCCTTCCGTTTGGTGTGTCGGAGGCCAGGTTCATAATGTATACCTTAACAAGAACAGTAAAATGATTGCCCAGGCAATGAGCACTTCTTTTGGTATGGGACTGGGTAATTTTAGAACGCTCAATGAATCCGGTTTTGTAGATACGGTAGGAACACCCATGTATCCTGCTTGGGTTTTTGAGAAGATCGGTTATTTTGATGAAGAATTGATCCGGAACCAGGACGATGATTTTAATTTCAGAGTAATAAAAGCAGGAGGGAAAATTTTTTACAACCATTCGATCTCCCTGAAATATTATGTGCGGGGAAGTGAGAGCCAATTGTGGAAGCAATTTATGCAATACGGGTATTGGAAAGTCTATGTGAATAAGAAACACAAGGCTGTTACGACGCTTCGCCAATTGGTTCCACCCTTATTCGTGTTATTTTTGATGCTACTTCCATTTTTATTTTTGATAAATCCTTTAGTCTTTTTTATCGGCTTGTCTTTCTTGGGAGTTTACATTTTGCTCGGGCTTTTGGTGACTAGTAGGATTGCAGAAAGCATCACTGAATTCAATCGGATTTTTATCATTTTTCCGATATTACATGTCAGTTATGGCTGGGGATATTTGAAAGGAATCTTTAGGTTTCTAATTATGAATAAAAAACCTTCAATTCAATCAAAAACACTTTCCAGGTAATAAAAATTAAATTAAGGTCAGGGTTCAGTCGCCCTGACCTTAACTAAAAATTCTAGTTTAAAACTATTTTTTTAACGGTTACAAATTTTGAGGTATTCATAAAGTGCACGAAGTAAACTCCTCTTTCTAATTCCGAAAGATCTAATTCGTTAGACATAATTTTACTTTCATCCATATGAATGTATTGACCATTCATATTAAAGATTTCAATTTTTGAAATATCTGATCCTGAATAGTTTATTTTTCCGGAGGAAGGGTTTGGATAAACATTTACAGCACTTTGATCATCGGTTTGATCATCGGTTGCAAGTAATGACTTTGCCCCGCATAATAATGGTGTAAATGTTCCAAAATTCCAATTAGACCCGGGATTATTTACCCATTTATAAAACACATTGGTATTGCTTCCATAATTATAAAGTCCTGCCATCCCGAAATTTTTCTCAGGATTATCATTTGTCTCTTGAAATTGGAACATTCGGTTTCGAATTTCATTAACCTGAAATCCACTCACTTCCCATTTCCAGGAATATGAAAATGTGTTATTTCCTGTATTTGTCCAAACATGTGCTTTAACATTCCCGTTACCATAATCATATAATGCAACGATATCATCGTTTTTATGATTAGCAATTCCAGATTTATCAAAATTTCCGGCAACGAATGTTCCTGTTGCCATATTCGGATTGTAACCAGAGACTTCCCAATAATAGTTTGATTGAGTCATTGATGAACCATTAGAGTTAAATACATGCATCTTTACAGTATTATTTCCATAGTCGTACATAGCAGCTATATCATCAATTTTTCCATCTCTATCAAAATCTCCAGAAACAATTCTTCCCGTTGTTGAATTTGCATTATACCCATAAACTTCATAAACCCAGTTATATGTTATACTATAGTTGCCATTAAATCTAAAAACGTGTATTTTAAAATTACTATTACCATAATCATAAAAAGCAGCGATATCATCATAAACATTGTCATTATCAAAATCACCGGCAACAATTCTACTGCTTACTTTGCTTACATCATAGCCAACAGCGGTAGTATAGGCGGTATTAAAGTTCCATGTACCATAATTCATATTATACTGCCACACTAAAACAGACATGGTGTTATTTCCATTATCATGTAAAGCAGCGATTTCATTATGAACGCCATCTCCATCGGTATCCAAATTCACAACCCTGCCTCTAAAATTTTCAATGTTATAATTTCCAGACCAAACTGAAGCTCCTCCATAGTTTGAGTTAACAACTAAAATAGCTTGCCCATTTGTATTTTGCCTAAAATGTGCAATGTCATGTTTTCCTGAATTACCTTGAGTGAAGGTGCCCGAAACAACGAGCCCATTTTCTAAAAGCGGATCAACCAAACAATAATTGGGCTTTGAAAATTGTCCATATGCCGAACTAAGGCATAGGAGGAAAAAATAGGTGATTTTTTTCATCTGTTTAAGTATTAAATTAAGTGTGACTAAATTAGAAATAATATATCAGACTAATTTTTTTTAAATTAATTTTACTAAATGATTCCATTTTCACCCCCACGTATTGATCAGCGAGTAATTGATGAGGTAACTAATGCACTGACTTCAGGCTGGATTACTACCGGTCCGAGAACCAAGTTGTTTGAAAAGCAATTAACGGAATACTGCGGGAATAAATGCACCGTGGCGGTGAATTCCTGGACAGCCGGAATGGAAGTGGTACTGCGCTGGTGGGGAATTGGTCCCGGGGATGAGGTGATCATTCCTGCAATTACCTATTGTGCTTCGGCCAATGTGGTTATTCATACCGGAGCAAAACCGGTCATGGTGGATATCAACCCGGATGATTTTAATATTTCCGTTGAAGCAATCCGCAAAGCGATTACTCCGCGAACAAAAGTGATTATGCCGGTGGATATTGCCGGTCTTCCCTGCGATTACGATGCGATCTATGAAATTGTTAATGATCCGGCAATAAAAAGCCTGTTCCAAGGCAATTCGGAGTACCAGAAGAAATTAGGACGAATCTTAATAGCTTCTGATGCGGCCCATTCCTTTGGAGCAACTTATGGAGGAAAACGGTCCGGTAATTTGGCAGATGTAAGCTGTTTCTCTTTCCATGCGGTGAAAAATCTCACCACGGCAGAAGGCGGTACCATGTCAATTAATCTGCCGGACACCTTTGATCATGAAGCGATCTATAAGGAATTATGCATCAAGATCCTTCACGGACAAAACAAAGATGCGCTGGCAAAAGCTCAAAAAGGAAACTGGCGCTATGATGTGGAAGAACCCGGATATAAATGCAATATGACAGACATTCAGGCAGCAATCGGATTAGTGGAGTTGGATCGCTTCCAGGAGAATATGGATCGAAGAAAGACCATTTGTCTGGCTTATAACGAAGGCTTGAAAAACGAATCCTGGGCGATTCTTCCGAAATTGAAAGATGAAAAACGAGAAACGTGCTATCATTTATTCCAGTTGCGCATTGCAGGAGCTACAGAAACTCAAAGAGATGCTATTATACAGGCCATTTTTGATCAGGATGTTTCAGTGAATGTGCATTTCCAGCCGCTTCCTATTTTAACTGCTTACAAAAAGAGAGGCTACAAAATGGAAGATTACCCGGAAGCCTGGGATAAATATGCAAATGAAATCACGCTGCCGGTGTATTTCGATCTGACGGATGAGCAGGTTCAACTAGTTATTCAGGCCGTAAAAACAGCTGTGAAACAAGTTTTGGGATGATGAAACGCTTATTTGATATCGTTGTCTCTATGATCATTTTATCGGTATTTCTTCCTTTTGGGATTTTGATTGCTTTGGCAATTATCCTGGAAAGCAAAGGAGGAGCTTTTTACCGCCAGACGAGAGTAGGGAAGAACGGTGTTTCATTTAAGCTGTGGAAATTTCGTACTATGCGCGTAAATGCAGATAAATTAGGGAAGTTGACGGTTGGAATGCGTGATCCGCGGATTACCCGGGTGGGTTATTTTATCCGGAAATCAAAATTGGATGAGTTTCCACAGTTTATCAATGTGCTGACAGGAGAGATGAGTATCGTCGGGCCAAGACCGGAAGTGCAGGAATATGTAGATCTTTACACCTCTTCGCAGCGGGAAGTTCTTTCTGTAAAACCCGGAATTACAGACTATGCTTCACTGGAGTATTTCAAAGAAAATGAATTGCTGGGACAGTCTGAGAATCCAAAGGAAACTTACATTCGGGAAATTATGCCTGCTAAAATTGAATTAAATAAAAAGTATATTAGTAATCCGACTTTGAGTCAGGACATTAAAATTATGTGGCTGACGTTTAGAAAGATAATTGGCTGATGCACTGAGCGGAAGTTTTGTTTGGTAAAACAAAGAAGAAATCGCCGAACAATAAAAGCAAAGAAAATGAATTATAACCGGTGAAAGGTTCGAAAGACGGGGCCTTATCACAAAGTGATCTGAAAGATTAATTCCGAATTTATGACAACTATTTGCGTGATAATTCCTTGTCGAAATGAGAATCGATACATCGAAGAGTGTTTGCATGCTGTTTACCGGTCTGATTTGCCGGATAACACAGAAATAAATGTGTGTGTGATTGATGGAATGTCGGATGATGGGACACGTGATACCGTTGAGGGACTCCGGAATAAATTTCCTCAACTCCGCTTGATCGATAATCCTAAGAGGACGAAGCCCTATGCATTGAATTTGGGTATTGAGGCAAATGCATCGGCGGATTATCTGCAGATTATAGATGTCCGGCACGTTATCAGTAGCAATTATTTGAAGGAATGTATGAACCGGCTGCATGCGAACAGAAATATCTGGTGCGTAGGTGGAAAAGTGATCAATACCTTTCCCGACAAGACGGGGGAATATATTGCAAAAGCTATGTCAACCCGTTTTGGAATGGGGTTGGGCAATTTAAGAACCTTAACAGAATCGGGATATACAGACACGGTTACCTGCCAGATGTATCCCATGTGGATTTTTGCAAAAATCGGTAATTTTGACGAAGAACTGGTCAGAAACCAGGATGATGAATTCAGTTATCGGATCATTAAAGGAGGAGGGAAGATTTTCTTTGATGCGGATATTTCATTGAAGTATTACGGACGAGGGGATCTGCGGCAATTGTGGAAGCAATTCATGCAGTATGGTTATTGGAAAGTGTATGTCAATAAAAAGCACAAAGCTGTAACAACCCTCCGGCAGTTGGTCCCGCCGATTTTTGTCTTATACCTGTTCCTGCTTCCGGTATTATTTTTGATCAGCAGCCTGGCTGGTTTGATCGGATTATCATTCCTGGCAATCTATCTGCTGTTGGGACTTTTGGTTACTTCGCGCATTGCAGGGAACATTTCCGAATTCAATTCAATTTTTATCATCTTCCCAATTTTGCATATCAGCTATGGCTGGGGGTATTTAAAAGGAATTTTTGATTTCCTTATCTTAAACCGGAAACCAAGCGAAAAGCACAAAAAATTATCTCGTTGATGACTTCACGCTATTTCTTAAAGACCAGGTAAACGGCTGTCAAAATCAATAAGAACGCCACTGCGTGGTTCCATTTGAAAGATTCTTCCTTAAAGAAAACCAATGAAAAGATCATGAAAATGAGGATGGAAGAAACTTCCTGGATGATCTTCAGTTGAATGAGAGAGAATGGTCCGCCGTTTCCCTGATAACCTAATTTATTTGCGGGAACCATGAAAATGTACTCAAAGAACGCAATTCCCCAGCTGATGAGAATAGTCGTTGCAAAAACCCAGAATCCCGTTTTCTTTGCTTCCGGATTATCTCTTAAATGCCCATACCAGGCATAAGTCATAAATGAATTGGAAACAAGCAATAATCCAACCGTAAGAAGAGCTCTCATAATTCTTTTTCCTGCAAATTTAAATGATGCTGATGAATTCCGATCAAAAAAGTATGGACGCGATGCATCGCGTCCATACTTTAATTTTTATAAACGTTTTTCTTTTCGATTCGTCCGTCAATACTTTCAATGTAAACAAAAATCCAGCCCTGGGGCAGATCATGAAGTGAAAAGCACCAATTGGGCATCGCGTGATTTTTCAGTACCTGTCCGTTCAGATCGATCAGAGTAATATCTTTAATTTCAAGAGAGGAAGCAACCATTAACAGATCACTCGTTGGATTCGGATAAACCTTCAGGTCCCATGCAGGTAATTGGGTTTGTTCTGCGGGATCGGTAATTTGTGCCGATAATGAGCCGGAAAAAAGGAGCAGCCCACCTAGTAAAACTAAGGTTTTCATGGTATTTTGGATTTAAAGGTATAATAGGGGTGAATAGGAAACGTTACATGGAGAATTGAAAATGGATAATTGAACAATTGAACAATTGAACAATTGAAAAGCTGGTTATCTCTTGATCCAATTCGAGTTTGTCTTCGATTTTAGAATAATGGTACTTAGAATTTTTAGTATTTGAACGGACTCTCCTTTCAAGGTCATTAACTCTTCCTTTTTCGATTTACTTAGTTCTATAAGCAGTTCAAGCCAATAAATTGATTCGTCACATTCTTTTAAAGCGATAGATAATTTATGAATAAAATCATTTTTGCTCTCTGCATTTCTTGCTTCACGAACATTCGCACCAACTGAAGACGCTGATCGTGCAAATTGTTTGGTGATTATAAATTGTTTTTCTTTCTCATTGATCTGCTCACAAATTCTAAAAGTTTGTAGTGCAAATTGAAAAGTTCTTTCTCTGATGTCTAGTGGTTTTGATTCCATTTATTTGATTTTTCCTATTTAAGCTAAGAAAAAAGATCTTTACAAACCAAGCTTTTTCGAAATTAGAATAGCATTTCTAACTTTTCAATTTTTCCATTCTCCATTTTCAATTAACTTTAGTTCATGGTTAAACCAATCAAACTCTCAGAAGCAAACGCCGATTTTTTCGATCGTGTATACCAGGTGGTAGAACTGATCCCAAAAGGAAGAGCAACATCTTATGGAGCAATTGCAAAGTACCTGGGTGCAAAAAGCGGAAGCAGAATGGTGGGTTGGGCAATGAATGCTGCACATAATCTTCCCCATATACCGGCTCAGCGGGTGGTGAATAGAAATGGTCAGTTAACAGGTAAAATGCATTTTGAAACGCCTGTCAGAATGGAAGAATTGCTTCGTCTGGACGGGATTGAAGTTCTGAACGACCAAATAGTTAACTGGAAAGAAGTGTTTTGGGATCCGATGATTGAACTGGAGGTCTCTTAAGGGAATTTGGAAATGAGTTGCTGATCATCGTTTACTTTAATCTCACAATCTGTTCTGTAATCGGCAATTTGTGCATTGAAAAGCTCTTCATTCCCTGAAAGATGCGCTCTAAATGATAATTCTGTACGGATTGCCTCCAAAGTCGAATAGCTGGATGTCACCGTTTCTATCTCGCTCATTTGGTTCAATAGAACACGTTCTCGCTCAACTAATTTTTTCGAATGCTCAATCTGGCGCTCATATTCCGACTGGCATGAACTCATTAACGCAAGGATTGAAAGGACTTGTAGTAGATTTTTCCATTTCATGAACCAAAGGTACATAGAAAGTGATCAATTAAAAAAATCGGTTGTTTTTCCATAATCGTTAAATATTCATTATTTCGGGTAGAATATTCATATTAATAATCCACACAATCTATTTCCTGCTAAAGATTACTGATTACATTTGTGAGCATGATTTTGGTAACCGGATCAACAGGACTTCTTGGATCACACGTAGTGGTTGAATTGCTTCATAAAGGCTATGAGGTAAGAGCGCTCTTTCGCGACGAGTCAAGGAAACAGATCGTTTATCGCTTACTGGATTTCTATTATCCGGGACAAAAGGAAGTCTTGCTTCAAAAATTAACCTGGTTTCGCGGTGATGTACTGGATTTGGCAGATGTCGAAGATTCGCTCCAGGGGATTTCCAAAGTAGTTCATTGTGCAGCACTGGTTTCGTTCCATAGAAGGGATTTTAATGCGCTTTTCAGGGTCAACAGACGAGGAACAGCCAATATGGTCAATTTCGCATTGGATGCAGGTGTGAATCAGTTTGTTCACCTTTCCTCAACAGCTGCAGTGGGGAGCGATTCTCAATTTACAGACGGTCTAAAACGTGAAACAAACTTGTGGAACCCGAACGATGAGGTTAGTGGATATTCACTTTCCAAATTCAGTGCGGAAAAAGAGGTTTGGAGAGCATATGAAGAAGGATTGCCGGTCTCCATTGTGAATCCGAGCGTGATGTTCGGTCCCGGGTCCTGGGAAGAAAGTTCCCTGAAAATTTTCAGGACGCTCCGAAAAGGATTAAAATACTACACGGCAGGTTCCAATGCATTTGTGGATGTTCGGGATGTGACACGATTGATCCTGAAACTGATCGAAACGGAAAAGACCGGGGAACGTTATTTGGTTACCGGATCTAACCTGACCTTCAAAGAATTGTTCGATCAGATTTCCAGTCAGCTGAATGTGAAAGCACCGTATAAATTAGCCGGACCGTTTTTAACCGGTTTAGCCTGGAGATTGTCAGGGATTCTTTGCCGTATTCAGGGGAAAAGGCCAACTATCACCAAAGAAAGTGCGCGAAGCTCTCAAAACAATTCCAAATTCTCCAATGAAAAGCTGTTTCGCGATTTCCCGGATTTTAAATTCACTCCGATGGAAGAAACGATAGCCGTCACGATCAAAGGACGAACCGATCTCTAGAATTGAAAATGGATAAGTAAAATTTCAGCAACAGAAGCTCCACCTTCAATTTTACATTTTCAATTATTTCTTGCTTTCTGCAAGGTCAAAATTAATTTGTTCGATATAGTTCAGGATCTTCTCGCGTCCGAATTTAGATTCGGCTGAAGAAGTAAATACAGGCGGCAATGCTTCCCAATACTTCAACATTTCCTTTTTATAGGCAGCTAAATTTTTCTGTAATGCGGAACTGGATAATTTGTCAATCTTAGTGAAAACAATAGAGAAAGGAAGTTGTTGTTCCGCGCACCAGGTCATGAATTCCAGGTCAATTTTCTGCGGTTCCAGGCGCGAATCGAGCAAAACAAAGGTGTTGATCAGCATTTCTCTTTGGGTGAGAAATTGAGAGATGAATTTTTCCCACTGATGCCTGCTCGATTTCGAAGCCTTTGCATATCCATAGCCCGGTAGATCGACCAAATACCAATCGTCGTTAATCAAAAAATGATTGATCAATTGGGTTTTACCCGGTCTTCCCGAAGTTTTAGCCAGGTCTTTCTTATCAACCAGCATATTGATCAAAGAAGATTTCCCCACATTTGACCGGCCGATAAAGGCATACTCCGGTTTTCCGTCAGTGGGACAAAGTTTAATATCAGTATTACTGATAACGAATTTGGCTTCTTTGATAATCATTACTTCTCTGTATTTGCCCGCAAAGTTACGAGAATAATTCGGCTTGTTTCTAATCTTCATTCTGTTTCTTGTTTCTCATTCTGAGGTATCAAAATACGTCATATGGAGTATTGAACGGATCTAATGGCTGCTGTAAGTTTGTAGTAACCAATAATTAGAATTCCATGAAAAACACAAAAACAACTTTTTTCGTTTTGCTTTGCTCCCTGGGAATGCTCGTATCTTCCTGCAAAAAGGAAGATTTGATCCCGGAAGAACCAACACCGGCTCCGGTAAATACACCAAGCGGAAGCACTACGCCGATTCCAGCCAACGCCGACGGAGTCATGTGGGCCATTAAATCTACCAGTTCTGTTCAGGGCTTTTCTATTGAGATCGGCACGGCCGTTGGAATTTTTATGAATGGAACAACTGACCTGGTCAATGTTGGAACTGTTTCTGTAAACTCCAATAACCTCACAGCATCTTCGAACAATGCATATACCTATACGCCAAGTCAAATGATGCCTACCGGATTGGATTTCTCATCCACGAACTGGGCTGCTACAGGCGGTAACGGTCATGCCGCTTTTACGTATGATGCAAGCTCGCTGGCATTTCCTTCCGGTTCTGCAATCACAAGTTCGGCTACCGTGACAAAAGCAAACGGTTATACCCTGACTTGTTCCAATGTCTCAGACGCAGATTCTACCTTGTTCATGGTTGGGAATGTGTCGAAAACAATTAGCGGGAGTGCCAATTCCTGTACGTTCTCTGCTTCTGAATTGAGCGGTTTGGGTGCCGGAACTTCAGTTGTTATGATTGTGCCATACAAACTAATGCAGGCAACGGTCAACGGAAAGAATTACTATTTCGGTAAAGAACGTGTGAATCAATTGGCCGTTAACATTGAATAATTAAAACCGAAAACCAACCTGGAACGTGGAAGACTTCTTTCACGTTTTTTTGTTTCTAAATTTTACGGAATACCTTTACAGACTTAAGTAAGACGTGTGAGTAAAGATTTGATCCCGGTACTTTTTGAAGATGATTGGTGTTTGGTAGTTTATAAACCGAATAATCTGATTGTGCATCATTCGTACTATGCCCGGAATATCGAAGAAACGTCTTTGACAGATCTTATTCGGGAGCAGGGACATTCGGAGGCTTGTCCGGTCCATCGTCTGGATCGAAAAACATCCGGTTTGATTCTCTTTTCCAAAAAAGCAGAATGGGTCAGTGATTTTCAGCAGCTATTTGAGAATGGAACGATTGAAAAGAAGTACCTGGCACTTTTGCGCGGACATCTGGAGCAGGAAGGAGAAATTGATTCTCCGGTAAAGAACGAGCGGGGAAATTACAAGGAAGCACTTACAAAATTCAGATGCCTCAAACATTTTGAGCGCGATTATGTTATCCTTCCCTATGAAAAGCAGCGCTATAGTTTAGTTGAATTCGTTCCGGTAACAGGAAGAATGCACCAGTTGCGTATCCATGCCAATAAGATTGCCCATCCGATTATTAATGATCCGAAATATGGAAATCGGCATCACAACCACTATTTTCAAAATGAACTCGGGATTCGTGAACTGTTCCTGCATGCGCACAGCCTGAAATTCAGGCATCCGTTTACCAATGAGTTGGTTGAGGTAGAAGCATCAATGCCCGGGTTTTGGGGAGTATTCCTGGGGTAACACATCACTTCGGGTATAGTCGTTGAATAGCGGAAACAAGGGCTTATTGGGAGAAGGAAAAAGCCCCGACATTGCTGCCGAGGCTTTTCTACTACAACTTAACCTAACTAACTCTTGCGTAAGAGCATCTTTAAGGCTGCGATTTTGCACTGTTAAAATCGCACAACCTTCTAAAATCTTTAAATTCCGGGGCAAAGCTAACAGTTTCAAAGGAATTTCATGAAATAAATCAATAATTGGCAAATTATAAAGGATTAGTGGTTGTTTCAGGATGGGATAGTAAAAGAAAAAGCCCCGACACTGCTGCCGGGGCTTTTCTACTACAACTTAACCTAACTAACTCTTGCGTAAGAGTATCTTGAAGACTTGCTGTTTTGCGCTGTTTGAACAGCAAGCGCTCCATATTTTTATCTAATTAGCGTCTCTTTGGTGAATCGACTGGAAAATTAATTTTTTCAAATCAAATTTCCCAGTCGTATTCAGTTCCTTAAAGTCATCCAATACCTGTCAGACAGAGCTCCTGTTTCCTTGACAAACGGTTTGCCTGATCAGTTTCTGACTCCTTGCGAATAGTGTTACGACAAAGGTATGTACTTTATGAGGCCTGTGCAACCGTATAAATACTGAAAATGAAAATGTGGTTTTCCGCAAGTAAATCGATTTTGTAAGGGTTTTAGAAGGATTGTTGATTTTAAGTGCCTGGAAATTAACAGGATGATTTTTAGTTGAGTCTCCTGAAAAAGTTCATTTTCTGCAATAATTCCCGGGATTTCTTGCTTTTTCATCTTTCGGGGCTGGAAAAGGACAATATTCCCTCTCGATTTTCACTTTTGAAGTCATAAAAACGAAACGGCGGATAAAATCCATTAAACCACTATTTTTCCACAATTGAACATCTTCTACCACTTTTTACCACTTGCTTTTAAAATCATTAATATTCAGTAAAAACAAGAGTTTTGTATAAATTATTGTAACCTTGTAGCTGTTGTTGACGTTAGAAGTTATCAACAAAGTGTAATTAGGTGGTAAAAAGTGGGTGATTCTCCCTAATTTTACCCATTATTAATAGCTATGGCTGGACTTGTCGGAGAATTTGAAGTAAAACTGGACGGAAAAGGAAGATTCCTCTTCCCGGCTGGTTTGCGCAAACAACTCTCTCCGGATGCTCAGGAACAATTCATGTTGAATAAAGGCTTTGAAGAATGTTTGACACTCTATCCCATGAACGAATGGGAAAAGTTGTCGGTGAAACTGTCGAAGCTGAACTTGTTCAAACCACAGAACCGTATGTTTTACCGTTTGTTCCATCAGGGAGCAAAACAAATCGCACTGGATAATGCCGGTCGTGTTTTGATTCCGGTGATGCACATGGAGCGCGTTGGTTTGGATAAAGATGTAATGCTGATCGCATACAACGACCGAATTGAGATCTGGGACAAGTCTAAGTACTTCCAACTGATTGATGGAAACATGGCTGATTTTGCTGATTTGGCAGATGAAGTAATGGGTG
>CAMLDR010000074.1 GCA_946478775.1 uncultured Flavobacteriales bacterium | reverse complement strand
TCTTGTACCATTCCTCTCCATCTTAATTCTTCAATGACATTCTTTTTCATGTGTTTTTTTTTTGATATCCCCACATTTATTGTCGGGTTGCTTTATTTATTGCGCAACGCTTGAGCCGAAGCTTCAGCGTAGGCACAAAAATAGGGATTATTCCTCTTTTTAAGGCGAAGTTTCATGGAAGTGAATTCAGAAAGGGCTAAAATATAGTATCTTCGGCCCTCATGCTTCGAACTCGAAAAGAAATAGCGTTTATGGTGATGGCCGGAATTTTCATCACCAGTGCCATTGTTGCTGAATTGATCTCAGCCAAATTAGTTTACATGGGACCTTATTTAGCCCCGATGATCGCCGGAATTGTTCCCTGGCCGGTTGTTTTTTTACTGACAGATGTCATGAACGAGTACTTCGGTAAGCAGGCTGTTCGCCGTTTGAGCTGGATCACAACCGGGTTGATTGCCTTTTGCTTTGTCATCATTTATTGCGCAGTTCAGCTTCCCACTGCAAAAGGTTCCTGGCTTTCTGATGAAGAATTTGCAAAAGCGTTTGGCGGTTCTTTGTGGATTATGGTCGGAAGTATTATGGCATTTATTGTCTCTCAATTATTGGATGTGCAACTCTTTCATTTTTTCAATAAGCTTACCAAGGGAAAAATGATCTGGCTGAGAAGTACGGGGTCAACGGTTGTTTCTCAATTCGTCGATTCGTTTATTGTGGCTATTATCGGGTTATACCTTTCCGGTGCTTATCCGTTGAAGATGGTCCTCGTTTTGGCAATTACCGGCTATCTGACCAAATTACTGATTGCTGTTTGTCTCACACCGCTTATTTACGTGATGCACTATTTGGCGAAACGCATTTTGGGCGAAAAGGAAGAACATATAATTCCTGATGAGAATTAGTTTCAAAAAGAATTTTAAGCTTACTTCGTTAAAGTCTTGAAGACTTCTTCCAATGACTTTTCTTCCGTTCTCAAAGTCAGAACCAACAAGTTGTTTTTCTGAGCAAATTGTGCCACGGTTTTACGTAAATCATCCAAAGATTGACTTTCGATCAGGTATTTGGAATCCGTAACACGCTCTATCTTGGAAACTCCCGGAATTTTCTGAAGAAGGTTTTTCGTAACTGCACCGTCAAATTCAGCATAAACAACCTGTGTATCTGTTGCCACCTGGAGATTGGAAGCTAAATTATCAGCAACCAGTTTTCCTTGTCGGATAATGACAACGCGGTCGCAAATTGCTTCTACTTCCTGTAAAATGTGTGTGGAAAGCATCACGGTTTTTTCTTTTCCGATGCGTCTGATTAGTTCACGGATCTCCACCAATTGGTTTGGGTCCAAACCGGAAGTCGGTTCATCGAGGATCAATACATCCGGGTTATGGATGATTGCCTGCGCCAGGCCTACACGCTGGCGGTAACCTTTGGAAAGCATCCCGATCTTTTTGTTTTGTTCCACTTCCAGGCCAACCAATTGGATCATTTCTTTTACACGATCTTTCAGGTTCTTTATTTTGTAGATTTTCCCCACAAATTCCAGGTATTCCTTCACATACATGTCGAGATACAGGGGATTGTTCTCCGGAAGATAACCGATGCGTTTTCGGGTTTCAATGGAATCTACCGAAACCGGAATTCCACAGACCTTGATATCTCCCTGAGATGCAGGAATGAACCCGGTAATCATTTTCATTGTCGTTGATTTACCTGCTCCGTTTGGTCCCAGGAAGCCAATAATCTCACCCTTTCCAACGGAAAAAGTAATATCGTTCACTGCTGCTTGTTCACCGTAATATTTGGAAAGGTTTTTTACTTCAATTGACATACTAAAAACTTTGGCTACGAAGATAACGATTGAGAACGGAATAAAGTTGGTTTGGTTAAAAAACGCCTGAAAAAGAGAGGTCTTTAATTTAACCGCAAAGAAGGACGCAGAGTTTTGTATTCCCTTTGCGCCCTTTCATTCTTTGCAGTTAATTTTTTGAGAGATCATTCGGAGCTTTAACTCAAATATTCCGTTATCTTCTTTAAACTATTTTTCTTGGTGTTCCGGGTAATTATTCCTTGTGTGTTTCGTGCTCTTCGTGGTTAGCTTTTGAGTATCTTTGTGGTATGAGTGATCTTCGCGGAAGAGTTTTAAAATCAACGGGAAAATGGTACCAGGTTTTGATGCCAAACGGGGAAGTTGTGGAATGCAGGGTTCGTGGAAGATTGAAACTGCAAGGCTTGAAAACCACCAATCCCATTTCCGTTGGGGATATCGTGATCCTGGATCCCAAAGGGGATGAAGAAGGAAAACGCGTGATCGTGGATTACGAATTGCGCGAAAACTACATTGTCAGAAAAAGCACCAATTTAAGTAAACAGATGCACATTCTGGCAGCGAATATTGATCGTGCTTACCTGATGGTGACACTGAAATATCCCGAAACTCATTTTGTTTTTATTGATCGTTTCCTGGTTGCTGCAGAATCATTCCGCATTCCTACCACTTTGATCTTTAATAAAGTCGATTTACTGGATGACGAAGGTTTACTGGACCTGAAGGCAATTATGTTCATGTATGAATCGGTGGGGTATCCCTGTCACGCCATTTCTGCAACCAACGATAAGGACATTGAATTTTTAAGAGAAGAGATCAAAGATCAACAGGTGATGATTGCCGGGCATTCCGGAACGGGGAAAAGTACATTGGTGAATGCTTTGGACCCGAACCTGGACTTACGTGTGGGAGAAATTTCGTCGGCACACCACCAGGGACAGCACACCACTACGTTTGCAGAAATGCACCCCTTGCAATCCGGCGGATTCATTATTGACACTCCCGGAATCCGGGCTTTTGGAATTGTGGATCTGGACAAAGAAGTGATTTCCCATTATTTTCCCGAAATGCGCGAATTGATCGGTCAATGCAAGTTCCACAATTGCCAGCATTTGAATGAACCTTCCTGTGCAGTGAAAGAAGCCGTGAAAAGCGGTGAGATCTATGAAAGCCGCTATTTTACCTATCTGCAGCTGATGACAGGAGATAACGAAGATGTTCACCGCAGGAACAAGCGCGGACTGGAATAATTTGATTACGAATAATTGAACATTTTTTCAATTAGTAATTCGTAATTAGTGATTGGGAATTATATTAAATTTGATCATGCGACTAGTCATTCAGCGGGTTTCCCGCGCAAGCGTAACAGTAGAAAATACAATTATTGGTCAGATCGGGCCGGGTTTACTGGTTCTTTTGGGGATTGAACAGGCAGATTCGGAAGAGGATGTGGATTGGCTGGTACAGAAAACGATCCAAATGCGCATTTTCTCCGATGAAGAAGGGAAAATGAACGGCTCTTTACAAGATATCCGGGGAGAATTATTAGTCATCAGCCAGTTTACACTGCACGCATCCACCAAAAAGGGAAACAGACCGGGTTTTACGGCCGCCGCCCGACCCGAACAAGCCATTCCGCTTTACGAATTGTTTATCGAAAAGGCACAGATGGCTTTAGGTAAACCAGTTCAGAACGGATCATTCGGTGCAGATATGAAAGTGGATTTGCTCAATGACGGACCGGTTACAATTATCATAGATTCAAAAAACAAGGAGTGATGGAAATTTCAGAAGCGCAAAAGAAAGTAGACCAATGGATCAAAGAAGTGGGAGTCCGTTATTTCAATGAATTGACGAACATGGCTATGCTTACGGAAGAAGTGGGGGAAGTTGCCCGGATTATTGCGCGCAGGTATGGCGAACAAAGCGAAAAGGAAAGTGACAAAGGCAAAGACCTGGGTGATGAGCTGGCCGACGTACTTTTTGTCTTGATTTGTTTGGCGAACCAAACCGGAGTGGATCTGGAAGAAGCTTTGGAGAAAAACCTGGCAAAGAAAACCGCAAGAGATGGCACCAGGCATCAGGACAATGAAAAACTGAAATAGTCTGCGCCTGTAACAAAGGAATAATTTTTGCTTTATCCAACTAGAACCAAGTACTCCATGCTCCATGAATAAGTTGTTAATAATGCTTTTGTCCTTGCTGTGTCTGAATTCCCACGCGCAGCACCTGCCCGGATTCGATGCGAAGGAAGCCCGTGATTTTATTCAAATCTGCAATTCGTTCACCTATTTGGATCTGGAAGGCTCCGATCAGGCAATTCTTCCGGAAGAATATACCCGTATTTACACCTCGCCGGCTTTTGGAATGGATAACCTGTTCCAGGTCTATATCAATGAGTCCAAAACAAAAGCGGTAATCAATTTCAGAGGTTCCACAGACAAGAAATCGAGCTGGCTGGAAAATATGTATTCGTCCCTCGTTCCGGCAAAGGACACCATTTTCAAGGAAGAAACTTCGTTTGTTTACCAATGTGCAGAAGATGAAAACGCAGCTGTTCATGCCGGTTATATTTTAGCCGTATCTTATTTCGCGGAAGATGTTCTGAAGCAAATCCGGGATTTGAATAAAGAGGGAATTTATACGATTTACATCACCGGTCATTCCCAGGGCGGAGCATTGGCCCAAATGACAAGAGCTTATCTGCATTTCCTGCCGAAGTCGAAGCTGAGTTCAAAAAATAGCTTTAAAGTCTACTCATTTGCTAATCCGATGATTGGGAACAAACCATTTGCACAGGAGTACCAAAAACTTTTCGCTGATCCGGGATACAGTTTCCTCATTCACAATCCGGAGGATATTGTTCCTAAAATGCCCGTTTCTTATAATGATTCCACCTTCTGGAAAAGCAACCTGCAAACCATGTTGTTCGACCGGGAGAATTTCAGTTTTAAAGGAAGCATGAAAGAAGGGTTGTTGAGTATGATGGGGACGAAAGTGGGGAAATTCAACAATACGATTTCCAATAACGTTCAGGGAGAACTGGTGAAACTTTTAGGGGATTTCAAAATGCCGCTTTACCGCCCGGAATCGAATTTCATGCATACTTCCACACCGGTATTATTACCGCCTACCGAATATCCGCTGGAATTGAAGGATTCGAGTATTTTACAGAACGATTCCCTGATGCGGATTTACAAACGCGGGCCGGATGGAATTTTTGAAGACAAAAGCGTTTACAAACGGGATAAAGCACTCTTGCAGCATAAACCCTACAATTATTATACTGCTCTGCTGAAAGTCTATTTCACTTCGGATTATGATCGCTTGAAAGAGAAATATTTTATTGTGCCGAAGGAATGACACTCTTAGAATGTAATTCCGCAATGGTTCGTCCGAATAGTGACGAACTCGATTAATTCATACCAATCAAACGCTTCCACCAGGGCTTTTTGCCCGTATTTTCGCCGTATCCATAGGAATAAGAATAACTTCCGACATTATTCTTTACAGCATTCATTAGGACATAAAGGTTCTTTAATTTCCCCTGGTTTTTAAGTTCCAGAATACGATTCAAATAGCGCTTATCGATCATACCCGAACGAATGATATACAGCGTTGCATCCGCAAAGCGATTGGTGGTAACTGCGTCAATTACAAGACCAACCGGGGCATTGTCTAAAATGATGTAATCATATTCTTTCCGCAGATTTTCAATCAATTCATCCAACCGGTGGTTCATAAGCAATTCACTTGGATTGGGTGGAATATCACCCGCCTGAATAACATGTATAAATTGCCCTTGAGTTTCACCGACAAATAGAATGTCTTCAATTTTCAAGTCGTGATTCACTAAATAATTCGACAAACCGGAGATGCGTTTAAGTTCCAGGATGTCACCGATACGTGGTTTTCTCAAATCAAGTCCCATTAACAGTACTTTCTTCCCTGCGGCGGCGAACATAAATGCCAGATTCACCGAGGTTGAAGATTTTCCTTCACCACTCAAACTCGAGGTAATACTGATCACCTTACATTCTTTATTCTCAGAAGAGGTAACAAAAGAAAGATTGGTTCTTAACACTCTGAAAGCCTCAGATATTGCGGATTGCGGATGACTCAATACCTTTAACTTTTCCTTGTCTTTTTCTTCCGGGATATCACCAATAACGGTTAATCCCGAATGGTCTAAATCAGCCCGTGAAACGATCTTGTTGTTCAACAAAACCCGCAGGTATATAATTCCAATAGGTAGTGTAATTCCAAGGATGAACGCAATGAGGTAGATCAGTGACTTTTTAGGTGCAACAGGAATGCCATCACTATAGGCTGAGTCAATAACACGTGAGTTTGCAACGGTTGCAGCCAACGAAATTTCATTCTGTTCTCGTTTTTGAAGCAGGAAAAGATACAAGCTTTCTTTGATCTGCTGCTGACGGAAAATATCGCGATATTCTCTTTCAAATTGAGGAATAGATGAAATTTTGGATTGATAAATCTGTTCTTCACTCTTGAGCTTTTTTAATTCCATTTGTGAAGAATTACGCATGTTGCGTAAACTATTCTCCAAGGATGTTCTTAAACTCGATAACTGTGATTCAATGCGGGCAATTCCGGGATGTTTACTTCCATTGGTTTCGCGCATGCGATTTCGTTCCAGGACCAATGTATTGTACTGAATAGTCATTTCCCCGATCGATGGGTCTTTGAAACCCAAATTAGCAGGTAAGAGCTGTTCATAGCCATTTTGCTCAGAAATCACATCGTTCATGAAATCAGCCAGGCTCATTTCGATGCTTGCCTCAACCACTCGTTTCTCAATATCACTTTCCTTCTCAAGGTAGGTCGCTGCATCAGTCGTTACATCTACCAAATGATGTTCGGACTTATAATCTTCACCTTGCTTTTCAACATCTGTTAGCTCAGCGGCAATAAAACGCATCCGTTCATTAATAAATGCGGTGGTGTTTTTCACTACTTCATTTTTACTGTTTATGGCATTTTCCTGGTGAACTGCTATGATCTTGTTCAGGATCGCGTTATTTTTCTCAACGTTGTGACCTTTTAATTTAAGAATGAGAATATTTGCTTCTTTGCTGGCCGGTTCAACGAGTAAAACTTTTCGAATGTCAGTAGCAACTTTAGAAACCGGAGCTACACTTATTAGAATCCTTCTCCCGATCCAATTCGTTTTAAACTGATCTGTTTTCTCCAGGATTATTTTTCCTATAGGTAATTGAATTACAGCTCCATATGTGAAGTTGCTTCCGCTTAATTCATTTTCGGAAGTAATTTTGTATTCATTACCGGATACCAGCGTAATTTCGAATGCATAGTGCTTATCATAATACAAGCTATCAGCTTTAACCGGTCGGATCCGGATGGGGTTGAGGTCATACAATTCAGAACGTACTAACCCGGTGGTTGTTCCGACAATCTGATAGTTCCAATGCAAATGCAGTTCGCGCACAACCCGCTCCATCAATGAGCGTGATTGGTACAATTCTATCTCATCTTCCAGGACACCTCCTCCGCTGGCTAAACCAAGGTCTTTGAGCATTCCTATTTCTTCGGAAGCCATTCCTGAATTTTTTTCCTGTTCTATGAGAACGGATGCTGTGCTTTCATAGCTAGGCGTTTGATACCTGGCATACATCCAGCCCAAAACAAGGAAGAGGACAACCGAGCAAAGCAACCATCTCCAATAAACAAGGTATTTATCCAACACCTCTCTTAAGGAAATTGAATGTTCTTCGTTTTCACGGGCTTTTGAAATCGATTCTTCTGGATGCATTATCTGACAATTATTGAAATAGTGGTAATCACTAATGAAGTAATTGAAATGAAGATTGCCCCGGCGGCTCTCCAAAATGTACCTTCTGATCTGGCTGCAGCATTCGGTTGAACATAAACCACGTCATTCTGCTGCAGGTAATAAGCAGGTGAATTGAAAACTTCTTTCGAAGTGAGATCAATAAGGTATTCTTTTTTAACTCCACTGGAATCCCGGAGTACTTTCACATTCTTCCGTTCACCTGACATCTTTAAGTCTCCGGCCAGACCGATAGCTTCAAGTAAGGTGATCCTTTCATTGGGGATTTTAAATGTGCCTGGCATTTTAACATCGCCGAGAACCGTCACTTTAAAATTCAAAATTTGAATCTGAACCGTCGGGTTTTTAAGCTGGTCCATCAGCATGGTTTTGATTTCTGTCTCCAGATCCATCCGGTTTTTACCGGCAACCTGGATAGTTCCCAAAATGGGTAGTGAAATCTCTCCCCTGGAATTTACCAGATATCCATACGGAGCGGGATTTCCAATGGTGTATCCCTGATTCGATGTGACAACGGTAGGAAGATTGTATATTTTGGAAGATTCAATATCCTCGGCTGTTATAACAATGGATAGAAAGTCATCGACCTTAAAAATAGGAGTGAACCCGGAGTTGTAAACCGCCAAACTATCGCTTTTTGAATCCTGGAAATAGATCACTTTCTCTGCTGTTCGACAGGAAACGCTAAGCAAGACAAGAAAAAAGGTGGAAAGTATGAAGGAAATGCTGATTTTTGGCATCCTTAAAAGATAATTGAAGTTCATAGCAAATATATAAAATTACTTCGGCAAATATTCTTTGAAAGAATAAACACGGCTTATTAGACTACGAGAGTTGTTTTGCTGCTTCAATTTCTTTTGCTGTTTTTTCTTAATGGCTCCTGGTATGGCTTTTCTTTTCGCAACAATCGGCTTGATCTTATAAAGAAAAAAAACGCCCAGTCCGGAAAACAAGAGGATAACTGTGGATGCAATATAGGTGTTTGTCAGTTTCAATAATAGCGAGAATATCACTACACAGCCAATGTTTACAGACGCGATATAGAAACTCGCTTTGCGATGGGATATCTTGAACGCATCGATCAATACGTGGTGCAGATGGTTTCGATCTGCTGAAAACGGGCTTTTTCCATTCATTACCCGAATAGAAAATACACGCGCAGTATCGAACAAGGGAATGATAATGAATGAAACCAGAATGATTGGAACGTCTATAGCATTAAATGACAGTTTGCTCAACGAAGCGTCGTCCAAAGCCAGGAAGCGGATGGACATGATACCAACCATAAATCCGATCAGCATAGATCCCGTATCTCCCATAAAGATTTTATTTCGGGTTGATAGATTAAAAAATAGGAAGCCTGTGAGAATACCAACCATCACAAGGGAGGTAATTCCAAAAAAGTAACGTTCAGACAAGAAGAATACAACGGCGAATGCTGAAAACACAACAATTCCGATGGATGACGCCAGACCATCAATCCCATCAATCAGATTAAATGCATTAATTATAGCCAGCATGATGAAACAACCTACAACAATGCCTATCCAGGGATTTATTTCCTCTATGCCGAAAAAACCATGAAATGAATCAATTCTAAATTTGGGATTCATTAAGATAAAAAAGGATGCAACAGTCTGACCTATAAGTTTTGTTATCGGAGAAAGTACCACCAAATCATCCTTAATACCAAGAAAGAATAAGATCGTTAACGCCGGGTAAATACTGCTCGAAACACCATATGTATCATACTGATGGTTGAAATAAAACGAAAGCATGAGCACGATAAAGAAAGCCATTCCTCCAAGACTTGGTGTAGCCGTGGAATGTGAACTTCGTTTGTTGGGAGCGTCCATCAACTTTTTGTAACGGACTATTTTAATGATCTTAGGGACCAAATACACCGTTGCCAATAGTGATAGAATCAACGCAATTATTCCGTGTATAAGTGAGGCACTCATTTTTAAAGGTAAATCATTTACGAGTCGTTTCAGTTTTTTTAATACATTGTAAATTAACACTATACCTCCTTGTGTAATGGTTGGTGTCAATGAAATCTGTTTAGTATTTAAACAAATTATTTTATTGTTTCCAATCAAAACTAGTTTGGCCAGTTTCTATTTCAGTATTAAAATTTGTTTTGCAAAACAACTACCAACATTTACCTCTGTTACGAAGCAATGAACTTCATTGAATGGGTTATCCAAAAAGATTCCCTTTCAAATCAATTCTTTTGGCAATTGTGTGCCACTTTTACGCAAGTTTTAGTAGGAGTTTGTGTTCCAAAGCTTGAAACAGTCAGTTCAATCAATTCTTTGGCAATTTGTGTGCCACTTTTACGCAAGCCTTAGTAGAAGTTTGTGTTCCAACGCTTGAATCAGCTAATTGGATTGATAATAAGGTGTTTAATACAGAGAACCACCATGGCAACTTATCAGTTTAGTTGGTTTGCCACTTTGTATTTGGTTTCTCGTTTTTTGATTCGACGCAAATCCTGGGGTTTTCGCCAAAGTCATATTTGCAAAGTTACACCTTTAATTTTAATTAATGAACTAAAAGTCGATTAAATGTTAGTTATTACCCGTGATGCCAAAACTTTTTCACAATATAATTGATTTGTCGTTTAATTGCATCAAAATTTCAACAATTCGTTCTGCTGTTTTTCCGTCCCAAAGAACTGGTAATGAGCCGGTTTTCCAATTTCCGGAAAAGCATTTTTTTAGCATTTTTTCAACTTCGTTCGGATCCGTTCCTACAAGTTCATTGGTGCCTTGGGTTACTGTTTCCGGGCGCTCGGTAGTATCCCTTAAAGTCATGCAAGGTACTTTCATGACTGTGGTTTCTTCGGTAATGCCGCCCGAATCAGTAATTACCAATTTTGCGCGCTGCACCAGATAGTTGAATTCGAGATAACCCATTGGATCAACCAGATGTAAGCGCGGATGAGAAATTCCTAACAATTCGATCATTTTTGCGGTTCTCGGATGTACGGGAAAAACAATCGGGCAGTCTTCCGAAAAAGCAATAATTTGATTCATTAAAGCCTTTAGTTTCGTTTCCTCATCCACATTACTCGGACGATGAAGCGTCAATACAAGATACCCTTTATCGGTCAATTTAAGTTGATCCCACAATTCCGGTTGTCTGAAACGCGGCATTTGTTTGAGTAAGGTATCGATCATGGTATTTCCTACGAAATAGATCTGTTCTTCCTTAACTCCGGATTTCCGTAGGTTTTGGTTGGCAACTTCTGATGTAGTAAAGAAATAATCAGTAATAGCATCTGTTACCAGGCGATTGATCTCTTCGGGCATTTTCCAATCATTCGAACGAATACCTCCTTCCACATGAGCCACTTTGATTTGTAATTTTTGAGCCACAATGGCACAGGCCATCGTAGAAGTTACATCGCCGACCACTAAAACAAGATCGGTTGGATTGGTCTCCAGGTACTTTTCGAAACGGACCATGATAGCAGCGGTTTGTTCCGCTTGCGTTCCTCCACCTGCTTCAAGATTTGCATTTGGTTCCGGAATCTCCAATTCAGTGAAAAATTGTCCGGACATCTTTTCATCATAATGCTGGCCGGTATGCACCAAACTATAGCGCAATGAACTTCCTTCGGCCTGAACCTTGTGCAGTGCATGAATAATCGGTGCAATTTTCATGAAGTTAGGCCGTGCTCCGGCGATCAGGGTTATATGCATATCAAAGTTTATTGAATTGAAGTAATATAAAAAAGCGAACCAGGTGAATTTGCCTTTTAATACGGGAAGGTTGTTTTACCAGTCGATAAGCCCATTCCAGGTTGTTTTTTACCCACCATTGAGGTGCACGTTGTACTTTTTCAGTATACACATCAAAACTTCCGCCTAAACCTTGGTAAACAGCGGGATGATGACGATACATTTCTTCCATTAGCAACTCCTGCTTGGGGGATCCCATGGCAACAAAGACAATATCTGGTTTTTTCTCAACAATATCCATGATCAGGTCCTTCCGTTCATCATCCGACAAATAGCCATTTCTATGGCTCAGGATATTAATTCCGGAGAAGTCCCTCTTTAATCGGTCAACCGTTTCCTGAATAACCTCATTTGTTCCTCCCAAGAGGTAAAAACTTTTTGTTTGATAGTATTCTTTTACGATATCCAGCCACAATTCACAGCCGGGAATTTTTACAACGGAACGACATCCTTTTTTCTTCAATGCCCACACCGCACCGATACCATCGGGATAACCAACGTTTCGGTTGATAATACTGCGTGATTCATCTGTAGCGTGTAGAATTTTTTCTGCGTTCACAGCAACCAAAATAGCCCGCTGTTCAAAAGCATAATCCATTAATTCCTTTCGTGAAGCAGGAGCGAAGCAACGCACATTATTGGCCAATTTACTTTCCATCTTTTGTATTGTTTAGCAGGTAAACCGAGAGTGCATTGAACATGAAAGCATTGCTCCAACGCATATATGGGATTTTGGAACTCACCCCTTTTTTCAGCTGGTAATAGAAGTATCCCTTTCTATTAAACAGATGCTCCAATGTCCATTTCACTACCCGATCAGCTAGTTCTTCATGTTTGGTCCAGGATTTCAGTGCATGCAAAGTTACGAAAAGTTGACCCGGGCAATGGATGTCTATCGGGTAGATTTTGTTGTGGTAATATTTGGGTGTTCCGTCTTCCAGGAAAAAATTTTTGATATAAAAATCAAAACCGCGTTCCAGATTTTCTTCAAACTGATGATCACTGCAGAACTTTTGGTAGTGTGCGATTGCGTCGAGGTTGTAGCCCGTATGAAAACTATCGATCCAGGATTGTACAGGTAATAAACCATAGACCCAGGAACCATCTTCTGATTGACCTGCACATACAGCTTCAACAATTTCCTTTGAAACTTTTCTATATGCTTCATCCTTCCGGTAAGAGTAACAAATGCTTAACAACTTAGCACCCAATAAGGATGCATTGTAAACGGTATCATTTCCCTTTAATGGACTGTAAGACAGGATAAAGCCTTTTTTGCCGGGAGTTCTGTTTAAATCATTCAACACGAAATTGGCCGAAGAAAGTGCTGTGTTCAAATACTGTTCATTCCCAGTGACTTCATATGCCTCAAACAGTGCCGATGCACAAAACGTCGTTGCGACAACTGTAGGAGTGTTCTTCGGGAACAGAAATAATCGTCTCGCTTGCCAATCGAAGTTATATCCCCAACATGCACCGGAATAATCTTTATTACTCATCGTTATCAGCAACTCCGCGAGTTCATTGATTTTCGTTTTGATTTCTTCCGGGGTACCAAAAGCATGATCTCCCTTAGCTGCTAATTTATACAGATTGCAATATCCTGAAAGAAAAAGTCCTATGCCTTTGGCATTATGCTCTTTCGATACCAACAATAAACGGCGAAAATTAATCGGGCTTCGCTTGAAACCTTGTATCCAGGCCAAACGGGCAAGATCCCAATACTTGAAAGGGAGCGCTTGAAAGATCTTTGAATTGAGGCCATCATAAGGGTCCCAGCCTTTGAAGTCTTCCTTTTCACAGTACGCCTTAAGTTTAATAAAGGCTGTCAGCAACTTCTGATCAGTATGATTCATTTATTATTCTTTGATGAAGTTTTTCTAAACTATTGACAGTAGAAGTAGCTAAATAATGTTCATTCACCTTCAGTTTGTTGTAACCTGATATTGCATAGTGAAGTTCGCTGTTATTCCATAGTTCTACTATTTTATCAGCAATTGTTTCTATGTCATTTAAGTCATCAATAAAATATCCCATTTTACCATTCACAAAAAAATCAGGTAAGGCACCCACTTTCGTACACAATACAGGAAGTCCGAATGCCATGGCTTCAATTACCGTTGTAGGCATTCCTTCGTAACTCGAAGGAAACAGATAGACACTGCTGCGAGTGAACGTTTCTGCTTTTTTCAGGTCTGTCACGTGTCCTAAAAACTCAACATTCACAAGGTTTTTATCACGCACCAACAGTTTCAGCGCATTCAATTCCGGTCCCTCACCGGCAATTAGAGTCCCGAATTGAACACCTCTATTTTGCAATTCCGCTACCGTCGATAAGAAAGTATATATTCCTTTGTTCTTCGAAACTGTTGATAGAAAAAGTAAATTTGGTAAGGTGTCAGCCTTTTTAGCAGTTGGTACAAACTCCAGCAGCCGATTATCTACCATTGTGTTGCCCAGGCTCCAACAATTTTCGTAACCACTATCAATGAGTTTTTTGGCAGATTCATTCGAAAGAAAAACAATATGATTTGCTTTAAAAATAGTTTTCTTAAGATACTTTAAAGATTTTCCTTTTAATAAATTTTCATTGGAGGGATTCCACCCGTGCCAATGAACCAATACTTTTTTTCCGAATACTTTACTTATCCATACGAAATAGCCATCCCGTTTTATCGCATTTTTTGCAAGAGATGGATTGATTTGAACGATATCAATTTTCTTAAACTGCAATAAGAAGATTATTCTTATTCGATCAATCAAACCACCAAGCACCTTCCCGAAAAATGTTTTCTTTGAACTTGAAAGTAAACTAAACACACGGAATTCAGAATTTTTGCTAAAATGAACAAACAATTTGTTAAACTCAGCAACTCCACCAGGTAGGTTAAAATGAGGTGTAACCAGAAGCACTTTGACTTTGCTAATCTCCATATGTATTCGTTTTATGAGTTTGCAGTTGCATTGACTCAATGGTAAGCTTAACTAATATGAATACAGTAATTACATCTAATGGAAATACAACGCCTCCCTGTGTAAGCATTACAGAAAGGTTTAAAAAGAAAACAGCGAGTGCAAGTCTGTAACTTTTACATTGTTTCCGTTTTCTGATAAAAAGAAAAAGCGAAAAGACAAACCAAACAAATAGTATTATCCCAATTAAACCGTTTTGGCCTAATTGGGTGAAAAATTCACTATGTGCAAAAATCCGTAATCCTGTGAGTAGATACATCGAATCTGTTAAAGCTTCATAGCCAAAACCAAATACAAGATGAAAAAGATTGCCATTCAACCACATTTCAACCACTCCTGCCCAAAAAATCAGTCGGCCAGATCCAAGTTCGGTTTGTTTACCATTTCTAATATCGAAAATGCGGTTGAAAAAAAGTTCGTTATTTTCGAGCAAATATGAAATGGTAAATACAGATGCTACAGCTAGCATGGCAATTCCAGCTATCTGTCTTGGAGAGATTCTTTTTGGCATGTAAAGAATAAAGATCCCTAATAAGAAAGTAACATAACCAGTTCTGACGAAAGTTTGGAAGAGAATATACAAACCAAGACCAAATAGAAATATATTCCAGGCACGAGATACAATATTACTGTTTCGCCAGTTTAAATAGTATAAAATTACCAGGAGAGAAACAGCGGTTGATATGGCCGCTACATGTGGATTCTGAAAAAGTCCGACGAAAGATTTGAAATCACCCCCAATCTCAATAGTCCGTCCCAAACTGTCTACAATTCCTAGAATAAAAGGTATGCCCGAAAGAATAATAAACTGAGCAAAGCCCTTCAATAGAACATCAACTTTACTTCTGATTCGAGGTGTATTTAGGACATAAGTGTACATCAATGGAAACATCATATATCTTATGAAATCGATTAATTCAGGAATGTAATTTCTAAACATTCCTCCATTAATTAAATTCTTTATGGCACGACCGTATGCAACCTTGGTGAATGTTGCAGTTATTGGTTTTTTAATTGTCAACACTTTTAACAATAGAAAGAGTACAAACGGTATTTTCCAAAACTGTGAGAATGTGATATTTCCAAAAACCTGAATCGGCTCAAGGTAAAAAAGCATGAACAAGAATAGAAACGCTATGACTTTTTTTATTCGTTGCATAATTATAAGAGGATATGTTCGTTACAATACATCACTCCAGTGTTAAAAATTGATGGGTTACCGTTTTTATATCGTAAGGTGTAACATCAAATTGATTAGGATCATAGATCCTGTTCAAATAATTTTGAAATTTTAGCTCATCAAAATAGTTGTGGTCAAAATGGAACACGGGCCTCTTGGTCAGTGCGTAATCAATTAGCTTGCTTGGAGATTGTAAGGCCAAAGAACTGTTATTGATATTGATAAGAAAATCCATTTTGCTTAAACGACGGATCAATTCAAGCCGATTCATATCATAATGGATCTTTAATTTATCGCCTAATAAATGCGCATACTGGTTAATTACATCCATCGAATCCGTGTTGGTTGGTGATGTATAGAGATGAAAAACATATGGTGTGTCTATCTTTTTCAGAAACTCGAACAGTTTTTTCGGATTACGCAATTTTGAATAAAAAACCCCGGCATAAGCAAATTGTGGTACTTCGTTCCGGACATAAGTATCCAACACAACGTCCTGAAAATTGAATCCCTGAGGTATCACCCGGATTCTATCCGGAGCTATATGTTTTGTATAGGCTGATACTTCATCTTTTGCCGGTACAATAATATAATCAAACTTTGAAGCCGCCCACCGATCAAGATATTTGTACATAAAGAACATTTTTGCACTCCTTTTGGTATAAAAGGGATCGCTGTATTCAGCTACTTTTAACGGTGTGGCTTTTAGTTGTTTGTTTCGTCTCATTGCAAACGCAGTCCCAATGTGGCAAACAATCGGATAAGCAATGGATAGGAGCATATCATATCCCGCGTAGTCTTTTCGAAGCTCATTTCGAACCTGGAATATATAATTAACCGTATTTGTAAACGGATTAAAATATCTGTATATCGACCTTGCAATATTACGCCAGCGGGATTGTTTGCTGAATGATTTGGAAAAATCCATTTTTTTGTGGGCATCCGCGTCTCCTAAATATTTTATTGTAAGATTGTCCATCTGAACCGGATGATCAGCGAACACCTGCCTTCCGGGAAGTATCAGATCTACCTGATGGCCTTGGGAAACAAATTCTCTAACCAGCTCATAAGTTCGAAACGCCCTGGGACGATTCTCAGGAAAGAAAAAATAACCTATTATGAGAATTTTTTTACCATCTTGGTCAGACATAAGACTGTGTTTTTTATTAATGTTTTCTTGGTTTTTTCAACCATTTATCTTCAAACTTCTTTTTTGGAATATATCCATAATATTCTTCGACATCTTCGTGAAAAACAATTTGTTCTTTGTCCAGATGCTTAATGACCTTTGCAGGATTTCCTCCAATCACACAGAAACCCTCTATAAAACTTTTTGTAACAACCGATCCGGCAGCCACAA
Organism: uncultured Flavobacteriales bacterium; assembly: GCA_946478775.1. Next base: position 2,644 of record CAMLDR010000074.1, on the reverse strand, counting down.
TCGTTCTTGGCCCAAGTTCAACCCCCGGTAAAACAACACTATTCATTCCAACCCAACAATAATCCCCAAGTTTTACCTTTTTAAGATCATAGATTTTTTGATTATACAAATTGTGATTTGCACTCAAAATACCAACATTTTGAGCTAGTTGAATATAATTTCCAAACTCAATTCCTCCTGCACCTTGCAGGTAATTCCCAGAGCGACCTATCAGGCAATTAATTCCGACTGAAATATTATGTCCATTTGCAATAGCGCAGTTTTTATGCACCGGCCAGTATAATTTTCGAATCCCAAATCTAACTAGTAGAAATTGGGGATAGGATCCTTGTTGTTTACTTTTTTTAAATTTATTATATGCTCGATAGTATGGTATCGATAACATCATGCATGTTCGGATAAGCTCTTTCATAGTCATGCTTTTTTTCCTAATTTGTGAAAATTGTTCAAAAATCCATAATCTAATTTTCTATACTTTATCCAAGCTAGAAAAAACAGAAAATATGCCACAAATCCAACAAGTAAAATCAGAATCTGACTATCAGTGACCATGAATCTATTTATAACGAACTTGATTAAAGATAATATTAAGGCAGAAGGTAATAATATTTCCAGTTGAAGTTTTGGTGGAACCAGTTTTATTAAAGGAATATCAAAATATTTGGCTATGAAAAACAACATGGCAAAAATGCGGCTAATTTGACATATCACTGATATGATCGTTATTACATAAGGTGAACTGATAGTGTATACTGACAACAACTCTAGCGAGACTAATATTACAGCTCCAATCAAATGTACTCGATTGTAATATTTCGTTGCTCCTATTGCAAGAATCAGTGGACTATATGTAATGATCGTGAACAAATTTACAATGAGTTTTATCCTGAAATAATCGGCTGACCCCAAGTACTTCTCTCCAAAAAGAAGATGTATTATTTCAAAGGCAAAGAACCAGCAAAAAATGACCATCGGGTAAATAACTTTCACGGATCTGCTGAATACACTTTTCCAAATCAGCAAGACTTCTTCTTTGGCATTTTCGTGCGAATGGAATTTCTTGGAAAATACAGGAATCAGAACAACACTGGTTGCTCCCACAAAAATAGTAACAAACGGGAGCTCAATAGAGCCATTCGCAAATTCCGCAAAAACGGTAGTGCCAAAAAAATGGCTTATAAAGAACTGATCTGATGCTCGGATAATAATTCCCCAGATTCCAGCAAACATTAAGGGAATAGCAAAGGCCGAGATCTCTTTATATGTAAATGTGGTTTTTTCAGAAGGGAACGTTCGCGTAGGATACCGCTTTAAAAACAAAGCCAATAAAAAGGCTATAAAGGAATAGACGGTAAAGCCAATGAGGGCAGATTCCACTCCTAGATTCCAAACTAAAACGGGGGTGGTAACGAAAACAATACAGGTCAACCTGGTGACAATCGTAAACAAGGCTAAAAATTTGGTTTTCCGAAAGGTGGACAAGATTCCTTCCAAACCGATTGTCGGCAGCATCAGCATAGGCACCAGCGCGAAGTATTTCAGCGCTTTTGATAATTCATCATTTTTTAACGCAACCGCTATTAGATCAGAACCTAAAAAGAGGGCTATTGTGAAGACTAATCCTAAAATAAATAATATTCGATTGATCTTTGAAATGAGGTTTTTGGCATTCCTGTCTTCCCCCCTCGATAAAAAATAAGGAAAGGCATTGGGTAATCCTGCTGAGAAAACGATAAGCAAAGTATTATAGACATACATTACCTGATTGTAGGTTCCGTAGTCAACTTTACTTAATGCCCGACTCAGAATCATCAATGTCAGCAATGAAGTCAGAACTGAACTTAAACTACCTATTGCGACCCAAATTGCCTGATTGGTGTTTGATTTTTCCATTGGATTTCGTCTATCCTGCTAATTTGAATTCTTCTATATGCCACTTTACAGTTTCCTTAATCCAGGCTCCCGGTTTTAATTGAGGAATACAACCCATTAACTTGGTTGCTTTTTCAATGTTTGCTAAGGAATGCAAAATATCTCTATCCCGATTTGGATCATATTGAATTTCATTATCAGGATAAAGGTTAAGGAACTTCTTTAGTGATTTGAACTTTAAAAAATCCTCGCACAAATTAGCACCCATAAATCCAGTTCCCCCTGTAATTAATATTCTCTTATTTTGAGTTTTTTGGTGCTTCATTCCTCTTCTTAATTAAAATACCAACTCAAACTTTCCTTTAATCCTGCGTCCAGATAGTGACTGGGCTCATATCCAAGCAGCTCTTTTGCTTTATCCACACTAGCCAGAGAATGAGGGATATCTCCTTGGCGATTCGGTCCAAACTTAATCTCAATAGTTGAAATCTTCGGATCAAATTCACCCAAATAGTGTCGGATCAGTTGGGTTACTTCCAATAACGTTGTTCGCTCTCCAACTGCGGTATTAAATACCTGACCAATCGCACTTTTATTTTCTGTAGTGGCAGCCAAATGATTCATTTGAATGACGTTATCAATATAGGTGAAATCACGAGAATATGAACCGTCTCCATGAATTATTGGTGAGTCATATCCCATAAACTGCTGAATGAATTTTGGAATAACCGCGGCATACGCTCCGTCAGGATCCTGACGACGACCGTAAACA
>CAMLDR010000073.1 GCA_946478775.1 uncultured Flavobacteriales bacterium | reverse complement strand
CAAAGTATACGCACTGACAACCGGTTTGATGATGTTATTGTATGATTCGAATTCAGATAAAACATACGCTCCAACGATTGCTCCTAAAACTCCGGGAATCAAAATCGATTTAAACAAACGGGTATTCACATTCCCAAAACGCAAATGCATGATTCCCGAAACACCACTGGTAAAAATCTCCGACGCATGGACCGCCATACTTGAAACTGCAGGAGTTATACCGTATGACAACAGAAAAGTAGTGGCACTTACTCCATAAGCCATTCCCAAAGCTCCGTCAATCATTTGCGCCACGAATCCGGCTAATACGAAATAAGCGAAATCAATCGTCAGGGAATCCAAAGCTGCTGAAGAAGAATTCCAAATACTTTCTAAGGGAATCAATGTGAAAATCAAATGTCCGGTGAGTAAAACTCCAACTATCCCACAGAAATAAGCCAACAATTTCCACGGAGAAAAGAAATACCAGGGTCTTTTCGGATTCGCCAATAAACTGGCTGTTGCCTTATTGAGTTTCTTTACTTTATCAGCAAAATCTCCCTTGAGATAATCACGAAACTGGTTCAAATGCAGAGCAGAATCATCCAGTTCTTCCGGTAAATTCTCATCAAACAATTCCTTGAGTCTTTTCGCCAGCGTCGGAGACTTCCCATTGGTTGAAATGCCAATTTTCACATTTCCCTTTTTAACGACCGATCCCAAATAAAAATCACACAATTCCGGCTTGTCTGCTGCGTTGTACAAGATTCCTGCATCATTGCTGATTATTTTCAGGGAAGCGGATAATTCTATATCGTTCAGAGCAGTAATCACCAATTGCTTCCCTTTCAAATCGTCTTCCTCAAAGGCCCGATTTTCCAAATAAACTTGTTCGTGTCTTTCCGCAAAATCAATAAACGATTCGCTAAACTCCAATGCTACAACAGTTACCGTAGTATGTGGTGAGTTGGTCAACAATGCCTTGAGTTTTTCCAAAGCCACTTCGCCTCCACCAACCAGTAAAACCTGTAGTTCATTCGTTTTCAGGAAAACCGGAAACAATTCGTTTTGCTCTGCTGCTTCCCTCATGAAATACAACAACTTATGGATTCCGAATAAACTTTCTCCTTGTAATTACCCGACAAGGAAACAACTTCCCCAATAACAATAACACCGGGACCTGAAGCGGAGAGTTGCTCATTTTGTGTGATAATCGTGTCAATTGTTCCAAAGACTTCCTGCTGTGTTTCCAATGATCCGTTGTAAATAATGGAAACCGGCGTTTGTGCTTTGTTTACCTGTCGATACAACTCCACGATTTTCGGAAGTTGAGTGATTCCCATCAGAATGATGATTGTCCCATTCAGTTCCCTTGCTTTCTTTAATTCCGGATTCAATGATCCATCGGACAAAGTAGCGGAAAGCACCAGAAAGGAATTACTGATTCCCCTGTGTGTTACCGGAATTTCAGCCAAAGCCGGAACTGAAATCGAACTGGAGATTCCCGGGATTACTTCTGTTGGAATCTGGTGTTTCCTTGCAAAAAGAATTTCTTCCATTCCTCTTCCAAAAACGAAAGAATCTCCCCCTTTCAAGCGAACAACGTGTCCGAATTCATTTGCAGAATCCACCATCAATTGATTGATCTGTTCCTGTTCATAGGTTTTGAACCCTAAGCGCTTACCTACAAAAATCTTTTTTGCCGTTGGGGCATACGTCAGTAATTCCTCATTTACCAAAGCGTCGTATAAAACCACATTTGCTCTTTTCAACCGATTTAATCCTTTTACGGAAATCAATTCGATATCTCCCGGACCCGCACCAACCAATGAAATATGCGGATTTTCCTTATTGCTCATTTTTTACATTTAATTTGATTATCACTTTTTCTATTTCACTCACGTATTGCTGTGCGAAAGACTCCGAGGCTTTTTCTTTGTTAATTCTCAATAGGAAATCACTAAATCGACCCGATTCAAAATACCCGAAATCACTTCCCAAATGCGCATCGAAATCAGTTAGAATTCCCTGTTGTGAATTGCAGCGAATTCCCTTTTCAATGAGTTTTGCTTTCGCGGCATGAATTCCGGCAGCATACCCATAATAAAGTGCATCTGCAAAGCGATTTTCGCTCAATGCTTCGCGTGCTGAAGACAGTTTCTCTTCCGCGTCAAAAAACAAGGTTGCAACCAAGTCGATAATTACCCCGGCACATTCCCCTACTCCAATTGCCGTTGCAAACCGTTCGTCCTGACCCCAATCCAGGTATTCTTCCGGTTTTACCTGTTCCAAATCCGTTAAAGGTTTCAATAGATTGTAGAAATGCGTATTTCCTCGTTTATCGTAGTATTCATTAAATTCTTCTTCATTTTCATGAAATCGGAGGTAATCGTCTAAAATCACCTGAACGACTTTCAATACGCGCTTGCTGGGAACTTTAATCACTTTTTCAGCAATTCTTCCGGTACCGGCACCCGTTTTCCCTCCGCCCAACAGTACTTGCAGGGCAGGAAGTGTTCCCTCTTTGGTCTTAATCGAACTCCCGTGAAAACCGATATGAGCCAATCCGTGCTGGCCACAAGAATTCATACAACCACTGATTTTGATGCTGATTCCAGTTTCTTCGATCAATTTTGGGTAATTGATCCGGATAAATGATTCCAGTTCCAGTGCTACATTGGTGCTGTTCGAAATTCCCAAGTTGCAGGTATCTGTCCCCGGACAAGCGGTAATGTCAGTCAACCCTCCATATCCCGATCCGATCAAATTTAAGAGTCCCAGTTGTGAATAGACCGTTTGCAGTTGTTCCCGATTTACTCCTCTTAACTGGATGTTTTGATTAATCGTAAAGCGCAGTTCCGGAAGCTTCAGGTTATCCAACAAATAAGCTAAAGAGCGTGCCTGATCGGTATAAAAATCTCCCAAAGGAACTTTGACATAAACGGCCAAATAACCCGGTTGCTTCTGAAGAAACACATTCGTCCGGATCCATTGATTGTAATTCACGTCATCGGTAAACAAGCTGCTCAGTTCAATCGGATCACATTTTTCGTATTCAAAATCACCTATCGATTTCAATTGATCTTTTTGTGAATCAAATTGAACAGCCGTTTTTTCTTGCCTCACCAAGTCCAAAAAGGGTTCCAAACCGATTTTAGAAATGAGGTATTTCATGCGCGCTTTGTTCCTGCTGTTTCGTTCGCCATGGCGGTCAAAAACCCGAATGGAGGCTTCTATGAATGGAATCAACTCCTCTTCAGGCAGAAACTCATAAGCCACATGAGCCAAAAACGGCTGTGCTCCCAATCCTCCTCCAATCAATACTTTAAACCCTCTTACTTCCAGTTCAACTCTAGGAATAAACCCAAAATCGTGAATGAAGGTGAACGCATCGTCCCGGTCGTCTGAGCTAAAAGCAATTTTAATTTTTCGACCTAATTCCTGACCAAAAGGTTTACGCAAAAAGTACTGAAAGACTTGTTCTGCATAGGGAGTTACGTCAAATAATTCATCCGGATTGATTCCCGCATTATCACTTGCAGTTACATTGCGAACGGTATTTCCACAGGCTTCGCGCAAAGTCACATCGTCCTTTTCCAAATCTGCCCACAGCTGCGGTGTCCGGTCTAAAGAAACATGATGGATCTGAATGTCCTGCCTTGTTGTAATGTGCAGCCTTCCTGTACTGTATTCATCGCTGACTTGGGCAATTCTGCGCAACTGATTGGAAGTCACTTTTCCATAAGGAAGTTTGATCCGAATCATTTGAACCCCCAATTGACGCTGACCATAAACACCTCGTGCTAGTCTCAAGGAACGAAATTTATCATCCGGAATTTTTCCGTCCTTGAAAGCAGCAATTTTATCTCCCAACTCCAGAATGTCTTTTTCGACCCGTAGTTTTTTTGCTTCCACCTGGTGTTCGTATTCCGTTCTAAAACTTTCCATGGTTATTTCGTTGCGTTGTAAAGGAAGTACCAATCTTCCTGAGACAATTCAAATGTGTGCGCAGTTGCAGCATTTTGAATCCGGCGTTTTTCTTTGCTTCCGATAATCGGCAGGGCTCCTAATTTATTCAGCCAGGCAACGGCGATTTGTTCTACGTTTGCCTCATACTTTTTACCAATTTCGATCAATGCCAGACGCAACTTAACGGCTTGCGCATCCTCACCCAGCAAAATCCGGCCATCAGCTAAAGGAGAAAATGCCAGGGCACGACTATGCTGCTCTCGGATAAAATCAAATCTTCCATCGTGAAGCGCTTCGGTTTGCAGGAGGTTTAACTCCAAATGATTGGTTATAATGGGTTGCGAAAGAGATGCTGAAAGCAAGCGCTGCTGAAATACATTGAAATTCGAAACACCTATGTAAGAAATCTTCCCACTACGCTGTAATTTCAACAGTGCAGAAGCTGTTTGTTCAAAATTGGAAAGGAAATCAAAATTCTCCAAAATGAGAATATCAATTTTATCCCGTTTCAAGCGATTCAATGATTGCTCTACACTTTTTGTAATGTGCTGCGGACTTAAATCATAGTAAATTCCGCTACCATAAGCCCCGGAGTATTCTCTTCGACCTACCTTAGTGGAAAGAACTAATTCCGATTGATTGATCAACCCTGATTCAATTAGTTTACCGAATTGGGTTTCCAATTGTCCCCCACTTGAACTCAAATCATAGGTGTCAATTCCCAATTCTCTTGTGAACAAAACGATTTCTTCAAATTTCTTTGAATCCGCAAGATCCTCTTCTGTCCATCTCCAAAACCCATAAACCGCAGCTGAAACTCTCGGTCCGTATTCGTTTATATATACTTTTTTCATTGTTTGCTTTTTGCTAATTAAAAAACCCTTCCCCCGCAGAAACGGAAGAAGGGTTATAACTCAGTGTTAATTTATAACTAATCCTTCCGCAGTCTCTTTTGAGACATACAGCACATCTGCATATGAAGCATGAAGTTCTTTTGATTCATCTTTGTTTTCATTTGATGGTGCAAAGTAAAGGGCTGCATTTTAAACGAACAAGGAAAAGCAAAATTATTTTCTATTTCTCCCATCGGATAAGTAGTAATTAAAATTAAAAAAAGTCCCTATTTTCTTTTGTTTTCAGCTTTTCGCATTAATTTTTTTTCGCGCAAAATTAAATCTGCCAAACTTGTTTTGGATAAGATATGAATGCTCGCTTCACGTACTTCCAGCATTACATCGTGTAATCCACACAATTCTTCGTGTGGACATTCGATGCATTCTTCGTAGAAATTTAAGCTCACACAAGGAAGTAAAGCAATCGGTCCGCCGGTGGCTCGAATGATGCTGCTGAGTACAATTTCATCCGGGTGTTTCACCAGGAAATATCCACCATTCGCGCCCATCTTACTTCCTACCATCCCACCATTTCTCAGCTGCAAAAGGATGGCCTCCAAAAACTTTCTCGGGATATTTTCTTCTTCTGCAATCGTGGCAATCGACAAATGCTTCTTATCGCGATAAACCTTTGCTAAACACTTCAGGGCCTGAATGGCGTATTTCGATCTCTTTGGTATCATGAGCCAAATATACTACTATTTCAGTAGGAGTTCATATAATCCTGAAACCTGAATAATATGAACATTTCTGATCAGACTATTTTCATTGTTCTGATAAATGTACCCTGCTCCTAATTTCCAATTCTTGGAAACAGGCTGCTGGAGGCTAATTCCCCCCCTCCATTCCCATGGTTTAATTGTTCCGCAGCTGTAAAACCATTCGTTGAAATAAATCAATTTTGTATTGAACTTGTTAGATAGTAAGTGTGAGAACAGTACTTGAAACCGCAGTCTGTTCTGGTCCTTGGTTGTTCTGTCAAAAAAACGGAACTCATTCCGAAATCGTAATTGAAGCTGTTTGTTCTTCATAGGAAAAAGATGGGTAATTTGTAAAAAGGGCCTTATTTCCGTTTCCAGCACTCTTCCCCCCTTCCTTTCATGAATAAAACAAGCAATTCCTCCACCAAAACCGGTTCTTTTTGAATTGGTCTGATAACTGAATGCATATCGAAACAAACTTTGTCTATGCCTGTTGAAGAATGCGTCTTGCCTTCTATGTCCCAATTCTATCACCTGAATAGAGTTCTTAAAATCTAAACGGGCCTGTAGCAAAAGCCAGGTATTTGTGGTAAATGTCTCCTGACTAAATGAAACTGTATAATAAAAAGACAGGAATCCCATGAGTATTATTTTCATGGTACAAAGCTAATAGAGATTTAAATAATCTACTTAATCTATAGAATAAATATGATAATTAATTTATTCTGCAAGTTCCCGCGTCACAATCTGGTATTTGCTTTTAACCACTGGTCTGGGGAAAGCATTGAAGTGCCACCATTCGGTTGGGATATTGGAAAAACCCTGACTTTTCAATGCCTTACGAAGCAATTTCCGATTATCAATTTGCTGCTGCGTGATTTCTCCGCTGGCCAAAAACTCAGACTCCAGCGAAGGATAAGCTATTTTCCGGATGTCATCATATCCTGCTCCCATATCCAGGGGTTTTCGATTCGATTTACAAATAGTTAGATCCACGGCTGCTCCGTAATTATGAACACTTCCATTTCTGGGGTTACTCACAAACTTCCCTCTTTCCAATGCAGGGATCGTATCCAGGGCATTCCACATTTCCCATTGCACACTTAAAGGCCTCAATCCATCGTAAACCAATAAATGATACTCCGGATTTCTTCCTGTCAGGTATTCCTGCGATTTGGCCAGTCTTCTTGCAACATCAATCTGCACATAAACCGTTTTTAAAGTATCGTATAACACACGGTGCATGAAATTGTCTTCTGTGGCGTATTTCAGATCCGACCAGATATTGGTGTTAAAATGATCTACGCAAACCAAGGTATCTCCTTTATGAACAAGAACACCGGTTCCGGCTCCCGGGTCTTTCAAGTCCTCCCGTTCTTCACTGAAGGCAAAATCACCTTTCTTTTTTATCACTTCCTCTTTTTTTTCAGACTTGATTCCGGCCGATTCTGCGCATCCACCTGCCCATATTGCTCCCAGAAGTAAAATACCTATTGCTTTCATGATGTAAAAATCATGTTTTTTATGTAAATGTCAACATTTACTGTACTTTTGTTCTCTTCAAAACAAAGAAAAGAAATGCCAAAAATTGCCCAAAAAGCCATTGATATGCCGGCTTCACCAATCCGTAAATTGGTGCCATTCGCTGAAAAAGCTAAAAAAGCAGGAAAAACTGTTTATCATTTAAATATAGGTCAACCGGATATCGAAACGCCCCAGGTAGCGCTGGATGCTATCCGCAATTTTGATCACAAAGTCATTGAATACAGTCATTCTGCAGGATTTGAATCTTACAGAACGAAATTGGCTGAAACGTATAGAAAAGGAGGTCTTCCTGTAAATACAGAAGATATCATCATCACAACCGGTGGATCTGAAGCATTGATCTTTGGATTTATGACCACTTGTAATCCGGGCGATGAAGTGATTATTCCCGAACCGTTTTACGCAAATTACAACGGATTTGCAGTTACTGCAGGTTTAACCGTTGTTCCGGTTGCTTCCAGCATTGAAACCGGATTTGCTTTACCTCCTGTTTCCGAGATCGAAGCGAAGATTACTCCGAAAACAAAAGCTATTGTGATTTGCAATCCGGGAAATCCGACCGGTTATTTATACAGTAAAGCAGAATTGGAGCAATTGCGCGACATCGTAAAGAAACACGATTTATTCCTGTTTGCTGACGAGGTTTACCGCGAATTTTGCTACGACGGCGCACAGCCTTTCTCCGTATTGAACCTGGAAGGAATTGAAAACAACGTGATCATGATTGATTCTGTTTCCAAGCGTTACTCCATGTGTGGAGCTCGTATCGGAGCATTGGTTTCCAAGAACAAAGAAGTAATGGCTGCTGCCTTGAAATTCGGACAGGCAAGACTTTCTCCTCCTACAGTGGACCAGGTTGCTTCAGAAGCAGCATTAGATACACCACAGTCCTATTTTGACGATGTGGTTTCCGAGTACGTTCAGCGCAGAAATATTATGGTTGACGGATTGAACAGCATTCCCGGAGTATTTTGCCCGAAACCAAGCGGGGCTTTCTACTGCGTAGCCAAGTTCCCGGTAGACAATGCGGAGAAATTCTGTCAATGGCTATTGGAAGACTTCGAATTTGAAGGACAAACGGTCATGATGGCCCCGGCAAACGGGTTCTACTCCACTCCGGGTGCAGGAATGCAGGAAGCTCGTATTGCTTATGTATTAAATCAGGATTCTTTGAAAAAAGCAGTTATTTGTTTGGAAAAAGCGTTGGAAATTTATCCCGGAACAATCAGATAAATGGAACTACTTCTAATCCTCTTTTTAATAATCCTGAACGGGGTTTTCTCTATGACAGAGATCGCTACGGTTTCTGCACGAAAATCCAAACTGGATGTAGCCGCTAAAAGAGGTGACAAAAGTGCCAAATTGGTTATTGAGACCATGAATGCACCCAATAAATTCCTTTCAACTGTTCAGATTGGCATTACACTGATCGGTATTTTGACGGGTATTTTCTCGGGTGAAAAAATGACTTCGGATATCGAATGGTTTTACCGTGGTTTTACCTCACTGAAACCTTACGCTCATTTTCTGGCAGTAACATCCGTGGTGGTCATCATTACTTTTTTCTCCCTTGTTTTGGGTGAATTGGTCCCTAAACGAATCGGTTTAACCAATCCGGAAGCGATAGCCAAAACCATGGCACGACCGATGCTGATCATTTCAAAGATCACCGCACCTTTTGTGTGGTTACTGACTATTACCTCCGACCTGCTCCTGAAAGTTTTGCGCATCAAGCAATCTGCGGAAGGAAAAGTGACGGAAGAAGAGATCAAAGCCATTATCCAGGAAGGCACGGAAGGCGGGGAAGTTCAGGAAATTGAACAAGACATTGTGGAACGCGTCTTCCATTTAGGTGACCGGAATATCAGTTCCCTGATGACCCACCGGAACGATGTGATCTTTATTGATATTAACGATACCAAAGACGAAGTACGCGAGCAGGTTGAAAAAGAGATGCACTCCGTCTACCCTATTTTTGATGACGAACGCGAGCATGTACTGGGAGTTGTTTTATTGAAAGATCTCTTCCGTACCATTAACCACGACGATTTCAGTTTGAAAGACCTGATGCTCAAACCTCAGTTCTTAATGGAGAACATTTCAGCATACGAGGCATTGGTGCATTTTAAAGACACTAAAACGCATTACGGGATCATTACCGATGAATTTGGTCAGACACAGGGAATTGTTACGCTAAACGACTTATTACAAGCGCTGGTGGGTGATTTCAATGATTTTTATGCCGAAGAATTTGAATTCATGCAGCGTGAGGATGGTTCCTGGTTAATTGACGGCCAATATCCGATTGCGGAATTCTTCCGTCAGTTTGGTTTGGAGGACAATTCTTCTGAATTGAATTTTACGACCATTGGCGGCTTGGTTTTGAATGAATTAAGAACCGTTCCTTTTACAGGGCAAAAATTCCATTGGCTGAACTTTGAGATCGAAGTGGTTGATATGGATGGGGCCCGGATTGACAAACTGATCATTAAGGAGATTGAGGTAGAGGACTGAAAATAATTTCCAATTTCTAATTCCTAAATTACCAGTCGAAAGCATCCATTCGCAATTAGAAATGAATCATTCGTAATTACCCTGTTACTTTTTAAAAACCCTGCATTTCATCGAAGTGTAAAGGGAAAAATACACAAAACAAGGTTGTAGGAATACAGCAGAAGCTTCCGGCGGCAACCGGGAGCTTTTTTATTCGGGGCTTCGACTCCGCTCAGCCACCGAATATTATCAGGTATCGATTCTACAAAAAAGGTGACTGAATGCTTCCGCTGTAGCTTTAGCATAGGCGCAGCGGAGTCGAAGTACCTTTTTGAACCAATTTGGGATGTGGGTGTATTCCCTTCCAAACAACAACCCAATGAAATACATCATTACTTTTTTCTTTTCGCTTCCAGTGCTCCTTGCAGGAGCACAAACTCCTTTAATAGCCCATAAAAGCCATTCGGGAACCGCTGCGGATTTCTTCATTGATCCGAACAGCAATTTTGGGGAGCCCGGACCTCAATTGGTCCAAATCGTTCGATTGAATGATTCGACTTACATCCAGGTTTTTAATGAGTTTTCAGGAATGATCTATCACGATACGGTCCGCAAAAACAGTCCTTTCGGTAATTACAATTCAAAGGTTGACTCAATTTATCAGCAAGGTTACTACAAACAACACATCGAATATATTAACCTGAAAAACAATGCGGATACCACCCGCATTAAAACACCCAGTCTGCAGCTTAACCAGATGATTGAAAAAGAAATAGTTACTCCGGAAAATCAAGATGTCCAGCCAATAAATGAAGAAACCGCTCCGAAGAAAAAGAAGAAATCTTATTTACTCTTCCTATTCGGAATTACCGGCGGCGGAATGCTTTTGATGAAATTATTGCGGTCATCAAAACTTCAACAACAATACACGCGATAAATCGCGTATCCACAGGTCTATGATCCAGCATCTGAAACTGAGTTTTATTGGAATTGCCATTTGGTGGATGCTCCTGCTTCCATTCGATTATGCACTTTTCGACGGGATTTTCAAACTCATTCAAAAACCATTTACCGGATTGCTTCATGCAATGGACCCGGACCTGATCTTTGAGACCGATACTTACGGAACTTATGTCCTGATTGCACTGAGCATTTTACTGGGAGTTCTTTCTTCTCCGGTTATCAACCGGATCTGCTCGAAATGGAAACTGGACCCGAACCAGCTTTTAAAAACTGTTTTGGGCGCAATCCTGTTCTTTTTCCTTTTCAAATATGGCTGGGACAAGATCACGAAAGTCCAGTTTTATTTACCGGAACCCAATACTTTATTTACTCCGTTCGGAAAATTATCCAAAGACATCGCCTACTGGTCCTTAGTGGGCAGTTCTTATTCGTACACCGTTGCCCTGGGTATTATCGAAGTAATGGCCGCATTACTACTTTTGTTCAAGCGCACTCAATTCCTGGCATCGCTGCTCTCCATAGCTATTTTCGGACAGGTCGTCCTGATCAATTTTTCGTTCGATATTTCGGTGAAATTGTTATCCGGCTCACTGCTTTTGTTCAGTTTGGTCTACAGCTCCTGCTTTTCACAAAACTGGAAGGGAATTTTCGGGTTTGCGACAGAACACCTGCAGATTAATCACTCTCCAAAACACCGGATCGCCAAATTCACCTTTGCCGGATTGGTGATTATTGAAAGCGTCTTTCCTGCTTTTTGGAGCAAAAATTTAAATGACGATCATTTTCCGCGCCTGGCACATCACGGAGCTTACCGGGTTTTTGGTAATCCGCAGATCAAACACCTCTTCATTCACCGGCAGCATTACCTCATTCTTCAATCCCATAATGATTCCTTTAAAGACTACCCGGTCGATGTCAGCTCTTCAGATCACTACACTTCCATAAATGGCGAAGTTTCCTGCCGATGGAATGAAAACCAGTTGATTATCCACAACGATACATTCCGGATTGAAAAAGTCCCGTTCCATCACCTGCCGCTTCTCCGGGAAAGTTTTCACACATTTTCAGACGAATTTCATTGAGAATTACACAGCCAAAAGTTTTATCAACTTAAAAGGATTAGCGTATTGTTTTTTACTTACTTTTGTCTTGTTTAAAATTAATCTAAATAATGAAGCTCATTTTAGCCGACAGTAATGAAATTATACGCATTGGTCTGCGTACGCTGTTGTCCACAGAGCGAAACATTCAAATAGTTGGAGAAGCAAGAAACAATGAAGAGTTGATTGCACTGAACAAAGCCTTTGATGCCAACATTATTTTAGTTGATTACACCTCCAAAGGATTCTCCATTGACGTCATTCCTCAAATCCTTCAAAAAAAGCCCGATTTAAGTGTGGTGGCAATTACACCTGAGCAATCGGCGCAAACGTTGGTGAATGCCTTACGTTCCGGGGTGAAAAGCTACATCAAAAAAGATTGTGACAGTTCGGAAATTATTGACTCGATCCGGGAAACCTGGAGAGGAAACAAATTCTTTTGCGGTCAGATTCTGGAGACCATCCGGGATGCTTCCATTGACGTAAACGACATCGATTTTGAGTCATTCAGTTGTGAACCGATTACACTCAGTGAACGCGAAACAGAAATCATTACCATGATCGCTGAAGGACTGACCAATGTAATGATCGCAGATGCCCTTTGTTTGAGTAATCACACCATCAATACCCACCGGAAAAATATCATGGCCAAACTGGGAGTGAAAAACACGGCCGGAATTGTGATCTATGCGGTAAAAACCAACCTGGTATCTCCGAATAAATTCCTTTTCGCAGCTGATCCTAATTCTTAAGAAATTTTTTTCTTCCGTTTTTTGAACCTAATTTTAATCTGATTGTACTACAGATAAAAATTGCTTTATGCGCCAAATAACACTTCTTGTTTTCTTGCTTTTTTGCGCTGTGTTCAGTAAAGCTCAGACACAGGAAAACTTGTTTAATACAAATCCTGCCGGAAACGCAAATAATCAACAGGATTCAACTGTGGTCGCTCCCCAAGCAGAAGAAATCCAGGTGACTACGAAAAAAAACAAGAGCTACCGAACCGTTTCAAATCCA
Organism: uncultured Flavobacteriales bacterium; assembly: GCA_946478775.1. The sequence goes on along the minus strand of CAMLDR010000073.1, from coordinate 7,017 downwards.
AACTTCGTGGAAGACACTAAAACAGATAAAGATTCCAACGAAAGCATTCAGCAGCTCAAAGGAGCAAAATATCAGTTCGAATCGAATTATTCGAACTCCAGGCATCAGTTAAGCAGAAGAAGTGCCAATCAGGAAGAACTGTTTAACATGAAGCAAGGTGCACAAATCTATGCAACTATGCTTCCCGGAAGTTTTGAAAAACATTTTTACACTTACTTATTGAGCAAATACGATCCGAAACAATTCCCGGAATTAAAGCAGGCAGCTAAATTAGAACCAACGAAAACGGAAGTTCAGCAGGAATTGGCAGTTTACGGAGTCGCGGTAAACGACCAGCAGCTTGCAGACAGCGTAGCTCTTCAGATGATCGCTCAAAACAAAATCTCCGGTGGTTTATTGAGTTACGCAACCGACATGGTCAATTCCGTGCCGGTCAACGGAACACTTTTACTCCATGGCTACACCGAACTGATTCCTGTAAACTACGAGAAGAACGCACTGGGAAGATCCGACTTACAGTTAATCTCCGTGGACCTGATGCAAAGCCCCACCTACCAGGCTTCATTGACTGCGCAGGGATTTGTGATGCCGAATACCACTTATGTGGATACGACCTTCGTACAAACATTCTGTGCACTTAACAGCTCCAAAAATATTTATATGTCGATGTCTTTTCCCAAAGAATATTTCCAGGGAATGAGTTCGTCACTCAATACCGTGGGGCTGACTTTTGCTTACGATCAGGCTGCTTCTTTCGATTATAACGCATGGAATATTTCCTTGATTGAAACAAAATGGAAAAAGTACGAGCTCGGCATTGTAAAAGATCAGCAGTCGGATGCACTTTCTGCAAATTATCTGCCTGCACTCATCAGTGTTTCCCGGCTTTATGAAGAATACAATAAGACGGAAGACGCCAAAGAGATCAATCATATTATCCTAAGCGTAGCCACGAGGGCCCGCAAAACCGGTCAACTTTCTAAAATTAAGCGCTGATGCGAATGATTAAAAAGGAATACGACCAAATGACTGACGAGCAATTGGTCATTGCGATGGCCGGAGGCGATCAGAGGGCTTTTGACAAGCTTTATGGCCGTTATTCGTCTGCCCTACTCTCGTATTTCATGCGGATGCTTTGGCGCGATCGGGAGAAATCGGAAGATTTTGTCCACGATTTCTTTACCAAGGTCATTCACCGTCCGGAATTATTTGACACGTCCCGTTCCTTTAAAACCTGGATGTATTCGGTAGCCAATAATATGTGCAAGAACGAGTACAAGAAACAGGAAATAAGAAAGAACACCAGTAATGGATTAGACAGCAGTTATTCTGTTACTGATGTGAACAAAAACACTGAAAACCAGGTACACCATACCCTTTTTAAGGAAGCGTACGATTACCAGGTCACACAATTGGAAGACAAACATCGGGAGGTATTTGAAATGCGCCATTTTGATGGATTGTCTATTAAAGAAATAGCCGAAGCTTTGGAAATTAGCGAGGGGACTATTAAATCCCGCTTGTTCTATGCTACCAAATATTTGGCTCAAGGATTAAAAGAGTACCAACCGGAACATACAAGAATACCATGAATACTTTTGACGAAATCATACAAACAAAGGCTTACAGCGATTTAAGCTCCAACGAACTGGAAGTGATCCGGGAATTGGTGTCTTCGGAAGAAGAATACAATGAGATGAGATCATTCTATGCAGGAATCGACCAATTGGCTATTTCAGGCAGAGAAGAAGTTTCTGTTTCTGTTAAATCCAGCCTGAACTCGGTTTTTCAGGCCAAGCATCCCGGAATTAGCCAAAACTGGAATGCTCCCGCCGAAGCGGAACAAAAAATCGTTCCGTTGTACAACCGTACCTTATTCCGTGTAGCTGCATTGCTGGTGCTTTCTGCCGGAGTAATCACCCTTTGGGTTTCCATGTCTGACGGACAATTGATGACCCAAAAGGAATCTATTACTGCAAGCAGTGATTCTGTTCCACTCAAAGAACAAAAAGCGGAGCCAAAAAAGGAATTCCCGCTGAACGAAGAACGCAAAAAAGAATTTACAGCCGCTTCAACTATTCCGGCAGATGAAACTGTGGACCAAAGTGTCTCTGTGCAAAGCAATGCAACAACCGTCTATGATTTGAAGAGCAGTACAAGTGGTGCCGCAAGTTCACCAAGCCCTGCCGCAACGTATAAAGTTGCTGTTTCCAATGCAAACGGCTCGTTATCAAATTTTTATTACTCCACACCTAAAGCACCGGGAAAAAAAAGTAAGGCACTCGAAGCAGAAAAGAAAGAGATGAATGATGGCGAATCCGATTCTTTTTCCAAAGCCGGGTTGGATGCTGACCTGAATCCGGGTGGATTTTATGCAGGATCCGGGGCAGCAAAAGATTACAAGCCAAGTATTAAAACAACGGATTTACTGACGCTGATTGAGCCGAGCTTTTAATAATTGAAAATGTAAAAATTAAAATTGAAAAGGGGATTATACTAAAACTTATTGATTAATGCATGAGATCAAATCTCTACTTTTCCATTTTCAATTTTCCATTAAACTTGTTGATTCTGGAGTTCTGCCAAAGCCACTTTTAGTTCTCCGAGACGGTTCATTTTGCCCTTTTGCCGGATATTCAATGCCGTAATGGTATAGAACTGATGAGTTTCTCCCAGGAATTTGATCTGCATTTGGATCCATTCTTCCTCCGACAAATCCATGTCGAATGCGATCATCTCTTCCTTTAATTTAGAAGCCACCACATAATAATCTGCTCTTCCTAAATAATCGTGGTCTGCATCACACAAGATTTCCTGCAGTAAGCCAACCGGTTCAATATCCAATGAAGTCGCAAGGATCATTTCACGAATCTGCAGGATCTGACCTTCGTTGAACCCGTATTTAGGAAGCATTTGTTCCATCAGGCGCACAGCATGCAGTTCATTGTGCTCATAGGTAAAAATAAAGCCCGTATCATGAAACAGGGCCGCTGTTCGCAACAGGAGCATTTCATCCTCATTTAACCCTTCCAGTTTCCCTAATCGAATAGCTGCTTTCTCCACATTCAGTGTGTGTCCCAAATCGTGATAGATCACTTCATCCGGAAGCATGGATTTTAGTTTATTGAGAATATCGCTTCGCATATGCTCGAAATCCACTGTCGCTATCTGGCACAGGATCCGCAGCTCTACCGAGGGTACTTTTCCGTTGCTGTATAAACTGTATTCTGATTTCAGGGATTCCAGTTCAAAAGTTTCCATGGTACCGCCACGTTTTTTGATTGGAACATTTCCCAAGTCCTTGGTATCAAAATACGGATGGCATTCATCGTAAATCGCCTGGGTAATGGTAATCTGGTCAATTCCGGAAAACTGTTGTGCTCTTGCTGCAATATTTACCGTATCTCCCCAAACATCGAAGGAATACCTTTTGGAGCCGATAATTCCTGCAACGAGAGGTCCGGCGTGAACACCGATCCGAATTTCCCAGAAATCCTTTTTCATAGCTTTCGCCAATTCCTTTTCATTCCGTATAAAATTGCGCATTTCCAAAGCCGCCATGCAAGCCCGTAAAATCGGTTCCGCATTATCTTCATTGACACCTGCAATAGCCATATAGGCATCTCCGATCGTTTTAATCTTTTCGAGTTTGTACCGCTCCACAATTTCATCAAATGCCGTGAAGTAATACTCCAGGCGTTTAACCAGCTTAATCGGTTTGATCGATTTGGACTTCATGGAGAAGTCTACAAAATCAGTAAACAGAACAATTCCTTTATCTACTCTTTTCGGTGAAAATTTACCGAACTGGTTCAAATCATCCAGTACGTTTTCCGGAAGAATGTTCCCTAGTAACTGGGCAATACGCTGATCCTTATAATACAGGGATTTGTAAACATCCAGTTTTGCCTGGATCAATAAGGGATTAAACGGTTTTGTAATGAAATCAACGGCTCCTGAGTTAAATCCTTTTAAGAGTTTGGACCCTGTCCGGGTATTCTCCGTGATAATAATCGAATAATGCGTATTGGATGCGTGAACATGCAGCAATTCCTTAAAATCTTCCATGGATGAAAAACCAGGACTATCCACATCTATCAGGATAATTCCTACTTCCCTCCTTTTAAGAATCCCGTGTGCTTCTTCAATGGAATCGCAAAATAACAGGATATTACCGCCTCCGCCCAAAATTTCCTTTAAAGCCAGCTGGTCTGAATCCTTTTCATCAATAATCAAAATATTAATCAGGCGTTCCATGCAGATTTCTTTCTTACAAATTGTTTTAGCAAATTGAAAGTAAACATAATCATTCAAAAAATACATTATACTTTCGAAAGAAAATTTCCAACCTTCAAAGATTTAAACAATCTTTGGTTTAAGAATAAAATTGATTCTGTTATTAAGAATTGATTAAATAAATTATATTTGTTCAAACTTTTTAAAATTAACTATGAAAAAACTTTTACTTTCTATCGGTGTTGTTGCATCTGCATTTGCAGCAACGTCTCAAGTTGACACATTAACTGCACACTTCATGGGTAACCCTGCATTGTATTACGCAGATGCAGCTCCATTTGACAGTGGATACGTTTCAGGAAACAACGCATTTGGTGATCTTGCAAAAATGCAATTGTTTGATAACACAAATGGTGTTACTGGTGCTGGGACAATCAACAAAATGGCTTTAGCTATTCCTGTGAAAATGGGAACTGGAAACGTGATCGTTGCAATTTGGAGCGATAACGCCGGTGCACCAGGAAACGTTGCTACTCCACTAGGATTTGTTAATGTTCCTTTAACTAGCATTGATACTTCATTAGCAGCATTTAACATTGTTGACGGATCACGTTTCTACAACCACATTGCTACATTCGCATCTCCGGTTGCAATTCCTGCAAACGGTAAATTCTGGGCTGGTGTAGTTCTTCCAACGGGAGCTGGTAACGGAATCGCTTTGTATACAAACAACAATACTTCGAACCCACTACCTGCAGGAGCAGCTGGTAAATCAGGTGAAATCTGGAGTGATGCAACTTTCCACACAATTGCTGCTGCATGGGGAGTTCCTTTATCTTTCTCTGTATACCCAATTGTAAACTTTACAGCTGATGTTAATGAGAACGTAATTTCTACGTCTGTTTACCCTAACCCTGCTAACACAGAGTTAAACATCAAAACAACTGAAGAGATTTCTTCTGTAGTTATTACTGCAACAGACGGAAAAACAGTTGCAACAGGTAACAACAGCAACATCAACGTATCTGAATTGAACGCTGGAATGTACATTTACCAAGTAACTACAGTTTCTGGTAAAATCGGTACAGGAAACTTCGTTAAGAACTAATTGAATATTCAATTATAAAAAATCCCCGGTCCTATGGATCGGGGATTTTTCGTTTTAGGCAAAAAAGTTCAAAAGGTTCAAATAGTTTAATCAATCGAGGACATAGAAAATGCTGAAGAATTCCAGTTTTACAAGGAAATCCTAATTTTGGAACAGTTGATCTTTGGAACTCTTTAGACTATCCCAATCGGGTTATCACCTCGTCAATGGATTGATTGCTTCCTTTTAAGGTAAGGATTTTTGAAATCACCTGATCAATGATCGAATCCGGGCAGGAAGCACCTGAAGTAATACCGATTCTTTCTCCTTTCATCCAGTTCTGAATCGTTTCGATTTCCTGTGTATGGATATTGAAACTACGGATGGTTTCCGAATCCCGGATTTCCGTCTCATCTTTTATAAAATAGGTCGGACAGCGCTGTTCCAGCAATTCTACCAAATGAGAAGTGTTCGAACTATTGTATCCACCCACCACAATTGCAAAATCCAGCGGCTCATTCATTAATGCTTCCGTGGCACTTTGATTGTCGTTGGTAGCATAGCAAAGCGTATCACGCGTATCCGCAACCGTTTTATCCATTTTTGAACGCGCTGCAAAATTTTCCGTAACGGTTTTCAGGAATTCAGCTATTTCCTGTGTTTCACTTGCAAGCATGGTTGTCTGGTTAATCACTCCGATTTTACTCAGGTGAATCTCCGGATCGAATGCAGGTGTATGTTTCCCCTTAAAGAAGGCATAAAACGCTTCTTTTGAAGCCTCTCCTGTAATGCATTTAGCCAGGAACGAAGCTTCTTCCATATTCTTAACGATTACCGCTTCGGAATTTACAGCTGTGTGTGAAAATGTTGCCCGGGTTTCCTCGTGATTGTATTTCCCATGAATCACCAGGGTGTGATTTTCTTTTCCAAGCTTCTCTGCCCGATTCCAGACTTTCTCCACAAAAGGACAGGTCGTATTGTATTTTTCAGTGGAAACGCCGCGGTCTTTCAAAAGCTGTTCAATCTCCAGTGTGGTTCCGAATGCAGGAATAATCACTACATCGTTTGAATTCAGTTCTTCCCATGGAATGAGCTGCTTTCCGGAAGTGTCCTGGATAAATTCGATTCCATGTCGTTTCAGGTCTTCATTCACCGTCGGATTATGGATCATCTGGCTTAAGAGAAAGATTCGTTTTCCCTGATTCTCATCCACTGCCCGATAAGCAATTTCAATGGCATTTTCCACGCCATAACAGAACCCAAAGTGCCTTGCGATGTATAATTTTACTGTTCCAAAATCCAGAATCGTGGGTACGAAATCCTTTTTACGAGGATCCTGATTCTTGCGAAACGCTTTCACTCTTGAAATGATAGGCGAACGAAATATGGACGGAATATCGAATTGTTTCATCTTCAGGACAAAGGTACTGAATTGTCGGATAATTTTTCCAACGTCGTATCAGAGCGTAAATTACCTACCCTGGTAATTTGTGGATAATCTTGCACTTATCCCCAACACCTGTTTTTAAAGGCTTTCACGAAAGTTCAGGAGAAAAAAAACCTGACGTTTCTTTCGAAAGCCAGGGTTTGATCTAAAACTGAATTTTACTAACGAGTAAATAACATTTCTCTGAACTTTGGCAACGGCCATAACTCATCGTCTACCAATAACTCTAATTTATCTGCATGGTAAC
>CAMLDR010000072.1 GCA_946478775.1 uncultured Flavobacteriales bacterium | reverse complement strand
GTGTGCTTCCGGGTACGACAGGATTTTTGATTTTAGGATGCGGTTTATTTCAGCAAGTACAATGGGTTTCGGGAACATATAAATGCGGTGTTCCATGTCATGGATTACGCGTTCACGCAGTACTAAAAGATCCTTTTTGAACAAATCACTCTTCTTGATCACATTGAAAGAACCGCTCAGGAATTTGTAGTTGTTGCTGTCACCCAAAAGCGAGCCTCCGCCGTAATCCCAGGTGCGTTCGAAAAAGTTGAGCCATCCCGGTTCGTGTCTTCCCTGTTCGCCCTCAGCAAGTATCTTTAAGGCCACGAAATCATCGTCGGCTTTTCCTTTGGTGTATTGTGCCAGCTTTTGCAGGTTCAGGAAGCTGTAATCCAGTACAAATTCAGTGCATTCTGCTTCGCAGGAAGAACGGAATGCAAATGATTTATTGATAAAGCTAAGTGCTTCCATTCCGGAATATCCATCTGCATATTTGTTAGAAACGGCTTTCTCGATGTCTCCAAAAAGGTTCTTTCCATAATGATAGACGCGCGCAAAATCTTGATCGGTTTGCACCAGTGAAAGGGAATCCAGGTAAGCTGTCATGGATTCTACGGTCTTTTTTGGAAGCAGGCTGTTCAATTTCCGGATCTGTGCGGGTGTCAATTGGTAAACAACCGGGTTCCGGTCGGGAACGGTATCAACAACCTCGTTTTCTGATTCGTTTACCACCACTTTTTTTTCCGGTTTGTTTTTATCGGAATCATCCTTTTTTTGATTGTTTGAGCAGGAAGCAGCAATTAAACAGATTGAAAAACAGAATAGGAGTTGTTTCATAAGATCAAGTAATAAATATGAATCTAAATTACATTATTTTTAAATTTGATATCATAAAATTACCCTTCATTCGTTAGAATAGAAATGAACAAATTGGTGAAGCATTTCAAATCCCTGTTTTTTGCACTTCTGTGCCTCCTTTTTGTGCAGCCAGCTACTGCCTCCGGGCTTTCTCCGCGTGGATCCGATTATTTCATTATCGATTCCTGGATCAGCGGTTTTTTTGTCGGTTTTGCTAAAACAAAGGAGAAACGATGGAAAGCTGCATGGAAAAGAGCGAATCAAACAGCAAAGAACGATGCCAGGATTTGGGGAGGTTTGTTTGTTTCCGATACCAATTCAAGTCCGGGGAAGCGTTTTTTGGAAGTAGGTTCCAGGCTGACTTACCAGGGACCCCAAACCGGGATAGGTTTTTTTATGGCGCATTTCTATAATACAGCACTCTGCAAGGCAAATACGGTTCATTATGCGAACGGAAGCACCTTATTGAATATGAATGTGAGATGGACAGGTATTTGTTTCGGTAATTACATCCTGGCAAAGAAAAACTGCACTCCCGATCCGGATAACCGTATTTTTCAACACGAATACGGACATTATCTTCAAAGCAAAAGAATGGGATTCGCATACCTGATCCGGGTGGGGCTTCCTGCAATTCTGAGTAAAGGAGATCACGATGCACATCCGGTAGAGGTAGATTGTAACCGGGAGGGATTTTTGTATTTCAACCGGATCAAACCCAATTTTCAAAACGATTCTGCTTATTATGATAAGAAAGGATGGGATTTTTTGTACAACCCCTTTCCTGATTCGATTGGTGTGAGAAAGAACAGTGGAAAAAACACTTTTCAGTACCTGGATTATCGTGATTCTACTGACCGAAAAAAGATTGAGTCCTTAAAAGTGAAAGCGAAATGGTTTGATTATGCCGGTTGGATGGCTTTTCCTGCTCCTGCAATTATTGGATTTTGCAATGCTTCGAAATACAATAAAGAACAGGTAAAACCCAAAGAAGTTCCCCTGAACGCGGCTGATTCAACACCTGTTCCTGCGGGGAACCGCTGAATCAGATCTTTCCGGTTAGATCATAGGCAATGTAGCCGATTAGTTCTTTAAGTAATCCATGCCAGTCGTTCATGGTACTAACATCCGGAATAATGACTTCATCAAAAGCATAGGAGCGTTTGGGACCGGTATACAAATCCGTTGAATAAGTGTCACACGACACTCCTGCCTTTTTGAAACAAGCTCTCGCACGGCGCATGTGCTTCCCTGAAGTGACTAAAAGGATGGAGTTTGAATGGGGGAATATGCGGTCCAGTATTTTTTTGGATTCTACGGCATTTTCATAAGTGTTTTTTGACTTGGTTTCAGTGATAATCACGTGTTCCGGAATTCCCCAGTGAACCAGTATTTCTTTTAATTGAGAAGCTTCATGCAGTCCCTTGTCAACAATATACCCGTGATCTCCGGTAATTAGAATGCGGTCGATCTTTCCTGCTTTGTAAAGTGAAATCGTTTGCCAAATCCGGTCAATTCCTCTTCTGGGACTTAATACTTTCAGATCATTATTGTATTCTGCCATACCTGTGAGGACCACTGCAACATCGTAATGTTTAATTTCTGAAGGGGGTGTACCGAAAACCTCCCATTGCCTGCAAACTTCTTTAAATACGAATGTATTGCTGAAAAATAGTGCGATAAAGATCGCTGCATATTTTGCTCTTTTCGCACGAACGGCTTTTTTTGAGAAGAAGGCAAAATACAATGCTACTAACAGCCAGGTGAATGGACTGATCGTAAAAAGCAATAGTTTGGAAAGAATGAAAAACATCGTTTTTTCAAGTGAGTGAGAAAATCAAAAATAAAAAAAAGCCCTGACATTTATCATCAGGGCCTTTCAAACAAATTAGTTAATTATCGGATCAAATGAACAAATGTTTGTCCTTCAACCACTTTATCTCCTTTAATACTTGTGATCTTGTAGTTCACAAAATAAACACCATCAGCAGAAAGTACACCGTCTACTTTTCCATCCCATTTCGGACTAAGGCCAGAACCCTGGAAAATAGGATTTCCCCAGCGGTTTACCACCTCAAAATCAATATTTGAATAGTTTATTACTGTAAACTCAAAGAAATCATTGTCTCCGTCACCATTTGGTGTAAAGATGTTTGGAACGGTGAAGATCGGTTCAGGATAACTGCAAGATCCATCATTTGCTACTGCTGTTGGATCATAGTTGACAGCTAATGGGTCCGTACATCCGCAAGTTTGAACAGAAACACTTACGTAAGCTGTATCCGAACAGTTAGCTGCATCGTATGCAATCAGCATGATATCCGCATTTCCAGAGTAAGTATGTAGTTGAGAATTCTCATCGTTTACGTTGATAACTGTACCATCACCGAAATCCCACAAATAATTGGTAGCATTCTGGCTATCGTTTTCAAAGGTTACATTAAACGGCGCACAACCGGCTAAGGGATTTGCACTGATAATTGCTACCGGAGGGTTTTTAATGTCTATAAAAACACTGTCTGAATCCGTACAAACATCATCGCTAACGGTAAAGTAGTACCATCCCGGAGAACGGTTTGTCCAAACTGTAGAGTTAATGAAGCTTGGGTTTGTTGCTCCCGGACCATTCCATGTATACATCGGTTGGTTATTAACAGCGGTAAGTCCGGAAACGTAAGCCACAACAGCTCCGTCATTGATACACGCACTGGCGTCATACGGAACGAGTGAATCGATGTTGAGGAGCTTATTGACAACAAGTATGACACTGTCGTTTCGGAAGAATCCACATCCGTCTGAGATTGTCACGTTATAGGTTATTGAGTCGTGTTCCGCACCATTGGTGGATAAGACCTGCGGGTTATTCGTACTTGGAATAGTTGTCCAGTTTACCGAATATGGAAGAATTGCTCCTGTGATATTCGTAACCTGAACGGAAGGATTTGTTGTAGGACAGTAAGAATAGGCGTAATCCTGAAGATTGTAGTTTAATACATCATCATAAACATGAATGGTAATCGGAGAGGAAGTACATTGCAATACACCAGTTGTATCATAAACATCAACCGTAAATGTTGAATCAGTACCTGCTGCTCCGGCGATAAGCGTATTGTTAGTTCCTGTTAAACCGTTGCTCCATACTAAGTCAACGTTTGAAGAACAGCTTCCTCCCAAAGCATAGATGACGATATTGTCCAGTCCCCAGTTATCATAATCATTTCCTGATGTGTTCTCCTGGTACCATCTGAACATGGTGTTGGTAGTATTTGCAGCTGCCGGAATGGGAACATTAAACTCAGTCCATGTGTTTAGAGCATTACCACCACCGAATGATGCCGAAGGATTTATCGCTGTCGGTATAGTCGTCAGGACATCTCCGTTCCAGGCCCAATAGTTGATAGTTATCCACGTAATACCTCCGTCGAGACTATACTGCAAAGCAACTCCCTCATTGTATAGTTCAGGTTGTTCACAAGGAGAAGTAGTACCGCCGGAATAGATCATTTCGAAAGTAATATAACCTCCGGGGCAATGAATATCGAAAGCAGCCGAGGTAATGGACGGAGTGGCTCCGTTTGTCGATGCCCAGTAGAAGTTAGTTCCGTCAGGCGAAGGAGGAGCGCATGGGGGAGCAAAGCCAAGTCCTCCCTGTGTGGCCCAACCCGTGGGAATAACACCATTGTTAAAATTAAAACTCTGGTTAGCATCTAAAAGGGATGCCATTACATTTATGGTTACAGGAGCTCCCGGACAAACGGTAGTATCCATTGGTGAGACAGAAACATAACAATCGGTTTGACTGAACAATTGACCAGAAGCCAAAATTGCTATAAAGAATACTAATTTTTTCATGTGAATGTTATTTAATGACCAAATTCTCTGTGGAAATGTATTGAGGAATATATCCGTTTTTCTGGCTGGTATTGGTAAGGTGCATTGCTATTGGTGAAGCGACGTTTTCAAGGCTCCCTTCTATAACGGAATTTGCCGGTATAGTATATGTTTTAGTATGTTCGCTGCTGTTGCATCCGTTGCATCCTAAATTGTAATGAATGGCAAGTGTATAAGTAATGGTAATTTCTTTACTGCTTGTATTCTCTAACTTTACAACTATATATTCGTCGGAAGATTGAATTTCTTTTTTGGCGTAAAATTTTATCCCCTTTACCTCCTGGAAAAGATTCCAATCAGTGGTAATAGACTCTGTAGGGAATTTGCTTTGAGAAAAAGCATTGCTACTCCACAATAGGAAGCAAACAGCAAGCAATGCCAGCTTTGCTAAAACATTCATCTTCTTCATAATCTCAATTTTGATTCGTTTATTTTAAAACGAAATAATTAATTTAATCGTTGCATGAAAGTATACATTATTTAAAAAAGTGTTTGTTTTAACTAAGGTTTTCACTGAAAATATCATGAATTTAATTGTTCGTGTTATAAGTCTAAAAAAAAGCAGTGAAATAAAACATATTTTAATAAGTGAAATAAAATGATGGAACGGAGCGATTTATCGGAAAAACTTAAACGATCAGTGGTTCGCAGGTTCAATCTGCGGCATGATCAGGCAGACGAAGCTGAAGTGATTGATTCGATCACCCGCAACTCCGATTTTATCGGAGCAAACCTTTGGACATTGATATTTGCTATTCTGATAGCCTCTATCGGTTTGAATATGAATTCAACGGCCGTTATTATAGGAGCGATGTTAATCTCTCCGCTTATGGGGCCTATTATGGGAATCGGACTGGGGATCGGTACGAATGATTTTGACCTGGTAAAAAAAGGACTTCGGAACCTGATTATAGCTACCCTTATTAGTATCGGAACATCAGCCCTTTACTTTTGGCTGACACCTATTCATACTGCACAAAGTGAGTTACTTGCCCGAACCACACACTCTGTCTGGGACGTATTCATCGCTTTTTTTGGTGGTTTAGCCGGAGTTGTTGCAGCCACGAGAAAGGAAAAAAGCAATGCTATTCCCGGTGTAGCCATTGCAACTGCTTTAATGCCACCTTTGTGCACGGCAGGTTATGGGTTGGCAACCGGACAGTTTTATTATTTCCTTGGAGCGCTTTATTTGTATTGCATAAACAGTATTTTTATTTGCATCAGTACATTTCTGATCATCCGATTAATGAAATTCAAGCGAAAATCGTTTGCAGATTCAACCTATGGTAAAAAAGTCTCGCGGTATATTCTCATAACGACTCTCATAACGGTTCTTCCAAGTGTTTATCTTACCTATGGTATTGTAAACAAGAGCCTTTTTGAAAATGCTTCCAAACAATTTGTGACCGAACAATTCCAATTCAAAAATACGCAGGTGGTATCCAAAACCTTTCGCTACGATAAGGAAACTCCTGAAATTGATTTAGTACTGATTGGTTATGAACTCGGAGATGAGACCATAGACTCTATTCGCAGTAATATGAGAAAATATGATCTTCAGGATGCGAAATTAGTCATCCGGCAGGGATTGAATGCCGAGCGTGAAATTGACTTTTCTCAGATTAAAGCGAGTATATTAAAGGATGTTTTTGCTAAGGATTCAATACGCAACACTAATCAATCGCAACGAGTCCAAGACCAGTTTCCTAACATTTATCCCGAACTGAAAGCACTTTATCCTTCTATCATTTCCTATAGCGCCAATCAGGTGCTGGAGTTCAAATCCGATTCAAAGGATACACTGGCAATTGTAGTGGCGGATTTTCCAAAACCATTGAGAACAGCAGAGCGATTGCAGTTGGAGCGCTGGTTGAAAAACCGGTTTAAGGTAGATACCTTGAAGCTGGTTGTTGAGTAGTGTCAACCTTTATCGTAAGTCATTCAAGCAGGATTGAATAGCAGGAAATTCAAACCGGAATTCTTCCTGCAAAAGATTTTTCGGGATGACATACCGGCTCTTCAAAATCAATTCGGTATCTGTCCCAATGAGCAGAGCTCCCAATTTCAACATCCATTTTGGTTGATTGATAAAACAGGAAATACCCAGACTTTTCCGTAGTTCTTGTTGGAATAGTTGGTTCGGCACAGGATTGGGGGCTCCCAAGTTGTAAATTCGGGAGGTTTGATCCTTTTCAAACAGGAAGAAGAGAACTCTGCAAAAATCATGTATGTGGATCCAGCTTACCATTTGATTTCCGGGCCCCATTTTCCCGCCAAAACCGAAACGGGCCAATTTTTTTAATACCGGATAAACACCGCCGTTTTTCCCGAGAACAATGGTTGAGCGCAGTAGGATTTGCCTTGTTGGAAGGTCCCGGAACGCAAAAAAAGACTTTTCCCATGCTCTGCAAACATTGACTGAAAACCCCTTTCCAATCATTCCGTTTTCCTCTGTGTTTGGTTGCTCCAATGCATGTTCATAAATGGTAGCACTGGCGCAGTTTATCCAGCAGAGCGGTTTTTGCTTACAAGCCTGGATTGCTTCTCCGATGATTCTTGTGCTGTCGAGCCGAGAAGCAAAAATCGCTGCTTTGTTTTTTGGGGTATACCTGCAATTAACAGATTTTCCAGCCAGGTTAATGACCAAATCGGCTCCTTCGAGTTCTTCTGTCCAGTCACCAGGTGTTTTCCCGTCCCATAGTACTTGCCTTGTATGAAGAGGTAAACCGGAAATGGGATTACGGGAAACTGCAATAACCTCGTAATTTTTTTGATATTCGTTGACATATGCTATAATGGACCTGCCGATAAATCCGTTTGCTGCGAAGAGAATGATTTTTTTCATGGTGTGGCAGATTAAAGTTGAAATACGAGCGGATAAATACACAGTCTGAATACTACCCAGCTGAGGCTTAGTTTCACTGTCCATTCTTTCAGGAGAACACGTCTTTTGTGCTCAAAGAACATGAATGCAACACTCATTCCATAACAAACAACAGCCAGGAAATCAATTTGAATTCCAATGAAATTTAAAAAGTGGATTCCAATTCCGAAAAACAGCAATACAAGTGCTCCCAGAAAAGAAGTAAACACCAGGTGTCCCAGGTAATCGTACCCATTTTCCTGACGGAAAGCTGCAAATGCAAGCGCTTGAAAACCAATTTGAGCAAGCAGTAGCAATAAGTCGTTCACAGGATTAGTTACCAGGTAATTGCTAAGAAAGCTGCTGAAATACCAATGAACTATCAGATAAGTAAAATAACTCATCAGGCAGATGAAGATCATTCTCCAAAGGACAGATTTAGCCGGTTCACAACTACATTCCATATTCCTTTTCGGGGCAGGGGCAACGATCCGCCTGTTATAGCTGATGAATAAATAGAGTAGTTTCAGGAACCAGTTGATTGGTTTGAAATTCCCCAGAACCTTTACGATTTGAAATCGATTTCCAAGAATTGCCACCAATCCGTCTATTCCATAAAGCACTTGGTTCGTTTGATGGTTGACGCAGGCGATTTTTGTTTGTGCAATAGTGGAATCAATTTCATTCGGATGAAGTGCAACATAGTGATTGTAAGAGATTCTTCCAGTGACAGGAAGCAGGTTGTATTTTACGAATAGGCGTGTGTACCAGCGACACAGCGGACAATCTTCGTCATAGAGTAGTGAAATATTTTTCATGTTAATCTTATTTATTATTAATTCAAAAGTTTCAATATATTTTGAAAATTAAGTTCAAAAAAAAGGGGATTCCCTCTTTACTTGAACAAATTCAATATTTTTCCAAAGAAAACGTGCTCATCGGCTTTCATTAATGTTCCAGACAGGGAATCCAATCTGCTTACCAGGCGTTCTATGTTTTCAATGGTTGCAACGAAAGAGATTGATTCGTAGGATTGTTCCACTTTTTTGAGTTCCGCCAAATGCTGCTGCAAAGGCTCCAATTCTCTTCGTTTACGCTCTTTTACGATGCGTTTGGCAACTTCCCACATATCCTTTTCCGCCCGGAAATATTCTTTTCGATCTCCGGCAATGCTCTCTTTGTAAATCAGATTCCAATTGGCTAGTTCCCGGATATTCATATTGGCATTTCCTCTTGAAATAGAAAGACGTTCCATCACATCTTCCGTGCAAAGCGGACTGTCACTTACTATCAAAAGGGCATGTACCTGAGCCATGGAACGATTGATCCCCCATTGAGTTCCAAAGTTCCCCCAGGTTTGAATAAATTGCTGTTTTGCCTGTTCTAATTCCATGAATCAAATATAACCAATATTTTCAATAATAATTGAAAATTGGTAATTAATTCTTTAAAATGTTCAAATGCTGCTGTTTACCGTTTTGTGTTACCAGCAAATGATACATTCCGGGAGCAAATTCAGCTAAAGAAAGCAATGTGGAATCCGTATGCTCTTTTGTAAGAAGCAATCGTCCGTCCGGAGAATAAAGCGTTAAACCTGCTTCACCGGCCAGGGTAATTTGAACAGCATCGTTTGTTGGATTTGGAAATGCGGTAATCCGGATTAACTCCAAATCATCTAATCCTAGTGTTGCATGGATGATTCCGATCGCTTCCAGGTCAAATCCACCGGATTCGAAAGGAGTAGGAAAGGGATCATTGATAATTGTTCCGGATTGATCGGTGGTGGTATGTCCGGAAATTGCCCCTATTACATCAATAATGCGTACAAATTTCACTGCGGATTTATCCAGGTCCGAATCGTTTGGAAGGTCATTCAAATCAAAAGGAGTTCCATATCCGATCCGGTATTTTCCCGCCAGGTTATTGATCATTCTGCAATCCGTATAACTGGCGTTGGAGGATTGTGTGGTCAATGGAACCTCTGTAGTGGAAGGGAACCGGAAAAAGTGAATGCCGTCTGAACTCACCTCGACATGCGCCAGTTCAATGTAATTATCGGTAAATCCATTCTCAAAAACAGCAAAATCAGGTCCCGGACCATCCAGGATGAACTGGTTGAAGCTTAAAGTTGCAACCCCGCTGTCTCCCAAAGAGAGCACATCTGTTGGTGAGCCGGTTGCCGGTCCCAATGCCAGATTCAGATTTCCGAAACTGGCTCTGTTGGATCCGCCTGCAATTGCTGTAGTATCCGAAATGTCAATAAACCCGCGAATGACCGTTCCGCCTGTTGCCCAGCCTACAAAGCAGGAACTGTCTTTTTTGATTGCACTAGTTCCGGTATTTCCCGGGGCCGGATGAAAACTTTGAGCATGGATGAATCCCGGAATCAAAACCAGGAAAAGAAGGAACTTATTCATAGATTAAAATGTTGCATGGGTTCAATCCCACGTTATAACTTGTTTCAAAAATACCGTTTGGAGAAAACACATGGACCTGGCCGGTTACCGTGTAATTTTTTGCGTCGAGGCAGTAAATTTTATTCGTGATACCAGAATATTGGACCCCGAACAATGTTTGGATTCCCGAAGTAGGGATGTATTCCGGATTGATGATCGTTTCGGTATTCGGGTTGAAAAGGGCTATTTTATTATCTCCGGAACTAAAATCGTGATAAGAGATCAGGAAATTGGTATTGAAGGCTGAAATACCTCCAGCATCGAATGAAAAGGATTGGGTCAATGCATTGGTATTCCCATTGATCCGATGCATACGTGAAGGAATGGAAGCATAATCACCGCGTGTGATCACATAGACATCCCCGGTTGCATCTGCCTGGATTGATCCCGGATTTTTACCAACGGTAATGCGTGTAATCTCCTGGAGACTCGCCAGATCAATAACAGAAACCGTACTGTCCACATTCGGAAAATTCAATCCTCCGGAATTGGCAACAAATAATTTCCCGTTGCTGATTGTGAGGCCTTCCGGGTTCGCACCCACCGGAATGCGATTGGTGATGCTGAGGGAAACAGTGTCCAATACATCCACATAGCCATCGTAACAGGTAATGAATGCCCTAGAGCCGTTGAAAGTAATGTAACGCGGCTGTTTTGGAGTTCCATTCGCTATCATGGAAATTTGACTGATACTGTTTCCGGTAAAAGCGTCCAGTATTTCTATCGTACTCGATACATTTACAAGAATGTAAATCTTGCCGCCATATCTCTTCATGTCATTCCCGGTGTCACCCAGGGAACGATTTGTTTTTTGCTCGAAAAAGTTACCGGTATAGGAATTGTCTGACAGGTTGAACCATCCAAGCGTGGCATTATTCTGTTGAAAAAGCCCTTCATTTAAAACCAGTATTCCGTGCTGAAGGGTTTGTGGAGCTTCGGGTTCCGGAACTTTTTTCTTTTTGCAGGAAAACGCAAGAAGTGTAAGGAATAGAATCGGAAGGATTTTATAGCGCATATTGAAGTCTGATATTAAAATGAGTTCCTGGCATTACAAAGTAATTGATGTAACTGTATTGTTTGTTTGCAATGTTATTGACGGTCAAGCGAAGGGTTAGTTCGCTGTTCTTTAATTTTTGCGTATAAGCAGCCCCTGCGTCGAAAAGCAAATAACCTTCCAGCAAATTGGAAGGGATATTCTGATTCATGGCATAACGTTCACCCAGGTAAGAGGTCAAAACGAAGAAATTTAATTTTTTCCAGGAATAATCCAGTTCCATACTTCCGGAATGCAGGGGAGAATAACTTAAAACATGACGGTAAGTCGGACCTGCAGGATCACTTAAGTCCTGAGTGTACTGAAAAGTGTAATTGATCCGTGCTCCCAATCGGTGGTTTTGAATTTTCTTTTGAATGAATTGGGTGAATTCAACTCCCATCGCATCCGTTATTCCGATGTTTTGAATGCTCCAGATAAACAGGTTTTTGGTCGGAATAGCCAGGATTTTATCGTAAACATAAGAGTAGAATGGCTGGATCATTGTTTGTGATACTCCGTTTTTAAAAGGAAGGGTCAGGTCATAACGCAGGGAAGCAATGTGTGCTTTTTCGGTTCGGAGTTGAGTGTTTCCTACTTGCTGATAGTATAATTCGTTAAAAGAAGGTTGCCTGCATGTGTACCTGTAAACAACCCCGATCTTGTTTTTGCTTCCCAGATCAAAACTCCAGGAAAGAGCAGGTAATAAGTTCCATTGAGTTTGAAGCGTTGTATCGCGTTTATCGAACACACCCTGCACACCAACCTGCGCCAAAATTTTCCCGATTGCTTTCCATTCAATTCCCAAAAGGCTTTCAGAAGAATTTCTGGTTGGATTTTCGGTCAGCGATTTCCCGTTCAATTCTTCAAAAATCCAGGAACTTCCTATCAGTATTTCCAGTTTTTCGGTAATCGAATATGCGGCTTGTGATTGCATATCGAACTGCGTAGAGTAATAGCGTGAATCCAGATACCCCAGTGAATTCAAATAAGTTGAATCCAGGTACTGAAGGTTGTTTTTTTGATAATTCACCGAAGAAAACACCTCCCAACGGTTTTTTTTGAATTGATGGTTTAACGATCCGCTAAGTCCGTAGCCATTTAAATATTGTGCTGCGTTGCTGTTGTAAAAAATAACAGCTCCGGCTAAGTCTTTTTTATAATCATTTCCGGAAATCCGCAATTGGAACCGGTGGTATTGATTGGGAGAAAATTGGGTCGACAAAGTCCCGAAGTACTCCATTAAACGGTTATTTTCTCTTCGATCTTTCACGCTCGTATTGCCGTTCAGATAAGTATAAGGATAGGAACCGCCGTATGTTCTGATCTTTCCGGTTAAAGTTCCTGCCCATTTTTTGGATCTTTTCTGAAGCATTCCGTAACCTTCGTATTGATCGAAGGAACCGGCCTGGATCCCCAGAATCAGGTTCCGCGTGTTTGTTCCAACATAGGAATGAACGGATTCGACATGGACAACTGCTCCGGCAAGTTTTGCATGAATGGGAATGTGAGTGCGGGTAGGAGAAAGGGTAATCAATTCCAGTCTTTCTATAAAATCAACAGGAAAGGAACTCAGATCTGCCTGACCGCTTTGTGTGGTTGAAACCGAAGAATGATCTTGTACCAATGCCGTATGACCTGCACCCAAGCTTCTGAAGCTGACTGTTTTCAGACCACCCACATCGCCGTAGTTCCTGATCTGTAGCCCGGGAAGCAAACTTAAGATTTGTCCCAGGTCATTGGCTAGTTTGTTTTGAATTCGATCTGCCGATAATTCGACCCGGATACTATTGTCTTTGTCGTTTCCGGGTGAAATGACAACTTCTTCAATTGGTTTAACCTCTTGCCCGAAAACCGGACAAGAGGTTAGAATCAACAGGGTTGGTATGGAAAACTTTAGGATCAATTAAATTTTGCTGATGCGTGTTCTTGCAACTCCTTCGGAAGAAAGTGTTTCAACGATGTAGGTACCGGCTTGCAGATTGCTTAAATCAATCTCCTGAGTTCCGTTTGTTGTTTGTGAGAACACCAATTCGCCCGTTAAAGCGTAAAGGGAAATTTCCCCTTTTCCGGATTTCACGGTGCATTTGCCCGTAGCCGGATTTGGATAAACTTCCTGTTTAGCAAGACTTAACTTGTTTACAGAAGCTGTTCCGTAAGTGATGTTGTCCAATGCAAAGTATGCCGGAGTCAGAATTCCCTGCGCGTTGTGGTCAGATGATTCCAGTTCGAATTCCAGGAATTGAACTTCTCCCAAGGAAGTGAGGTCAACTGTTTGCCAGGTATTTACAATGTAATCCTGTGTGTTGTTGGCAAAGCGGTAATCAGCCAGGTAGAAAATAACCGTGTCTGTGGTAGTGCTTTGCGCATCTTTACCGATGATCAATAAACGGAACCAATCTTCTCCGTTCGTACCATCCGGATTTCCCTGAGCGTCGTTCGGGGAACCGAATACTTTTCCAAATGAATCTCCGTCTTTCATAGAAAGAGCGGCGTAGGTGGTATTCGTTAATTGGATGCTACCGATCATTTTCTCTGTTCCGAAGTCAATTCCACCGCCATAATTGACAGCATAGTTCTGACTTCCGTTCCCGCCCATTCCGGTATAAGCAGAAAAATCATTGGTGTACCCGGCCGTTGTTACATCTGTGGAGTTTGAATAGATAAAGCCGCCGGACCAGTAATCCCAGTCAAAATCATACGAATTTTCGAAGTAAACTCCTCCGGAAGTAAATCCAAGAGTGGAATCGGAACCATCCCAATAGGTGTTGGGAGCTAAAGTTAAGTCGTCAAAAGTGACAACAGTTTGAGCTTGTGTGTTTTGGATGCAGAAAACACCAACTGCGAGTAACATTTTTTTCATTGCCTTAAAGCATTTAAAATGAATAAATAAAAGCAAATGAAAAAATCAGAGAATAAGAACAAATTGAAGAAAATATAGGTTTTCTTCATTTCGAACTCGACTTTAATCTGAAGTCTTCATTCAATATATGTTCAAGGCAGGTATTCTGACTTCTCTCCGGTTACTTCTCCTTCCCACCCGCAATTACGAGGCAGTGGATTTATTGAAGACCGTTTGATAAGAGTTACAGCTGCAGATACAGTCTCGGATTTACACCGAATTCCCTATTGTCTTTTGTAAATTTTACAATCGAACCTAAAACTGGGGCAAAGGTATACTTTTTTTAATGGAAAATGTAAAATTGACAATTGAAAAGACCGATATTTCCTTTTAACCAGATTAAACTACTTTGAACATTCTCAAATCCTTTCAATTTTCCATTCTCAATTCTCAATTAACTTTCACCTTTTAATAAGTTTCAATCTGTGATTCGAAAAAAAGATTATTTTTGCAACGCTTAAATAAATTTTCAAATGGCAGGAACTACCAGTTTTAATGATATTAAACGTCAATTCAAAGAGAATAAAAGACTTCGCCTGATCACAGCAGTAGTGATTGGATTAATTGTTGGAATTCTTGGATACATTCTATATAAACAATTTGTTTATGCTCCTAATAACCAAAAAGCAAATGAAGGTTATTACCGTGGATTGAATTTGGCAGCGAAAGATTCTGTAGATGCAGCAATCGCTGAGTTGGAACCGTTCGTTAAGAAAAATGACGGGTACCAGGGTGGAGAAATTGCTGAATTTACTTTAGCTCGTCAGTATATGGCGAAAGGTGATTTCAAAAAAGCTTTGAAATTGTTGGAAGGTGTGAAATTGAAAGACACTTACGGACCTGCAATGGCTCTTGGTTTACAGGGAGACTGTAACAGCGAATTGGGTAAGTATAAGGATGCAATGGAATTGTACGTGGATGCTGCGGAAGCAGATGAAAACGAGTGGACAACTCCAACTTATTTATTCAAAGCGGCTCAGGTTGCAGAAGAAATCAAAGATTTTGCAAAAGCAAAAGAACTTTACGAAAGAATTAACCAGGATTACTACATGTTCGGTCAGCAAAAATCGATCGACAAATACATTGCTAGAGTATCCAATAAATAATTAGAAACGTGGCTACAAGTTTAAAAAACTTATCAGCGTTCGATAAAGATACAATTCCAAACGGTGCCGATTTTTCAATCGGCATTGTTGTTTCTGAATGGAACGGTCATATTACTTCCAAATTACTGGAAGGGGCAATGGAAACACTTCTGAATGCAGGAGTAAACCAATCAAACATTCATATCAGGCAAGTTCCCGGAGCATTTGAATTGCCTTTGGGAACACAGTGGCTTGCACAGGACGATCGAATCGATGGCGTTATTGCTATCGGTGTGGTAATCCAGGGAGAAACAAGGCATTTCGATTTTGTTTGTTCAGGAACTACCCAGGGAATTGTAGATGTAACTTTAAAGTACAACAAGCCCATCGGTTTTTGTTTGCTGACAGACAATACCGAACAGCAATCCATAGACCGCGCAGGCGGAAAACACGGAAACAAAGGGGTGGAAGCAGCTGTGACTGTTTTGCGAATGATTGAACTAAAGAAAAATTATTAATTGAAAATGGAGAATTGATAAGTAAAAAGGTGACTGACTGCTTACGCCATAGCTAAAGCACAGGCGCAGCGAAGTCGAAGCCCCTTTCAAACTCTTTTCAATTTTCAATTTTCACTTTTCAATTACAAATGACATTAATCAAATCAATTTCAGGAATCAGAGGTACTATTGGTGGTTCTCCCGGAGATAATTTAACTCCTATTGATGCCGTTCAGTTTGCAGCAGCTTACGGAACCTGGTTGAAATCAGTTTCAGGTGCAGGTAAATTGAAAGTGGTGGTTGGAAGAGATGCACGTCTTTCCGGTGAACTAATTTCTACGCTTGTGATTCAGACTTTAGTAGGTTTGGGCATTGAAGTAATAGATCTGGGATTGTCAACGACTCCAACGGTTGAAATGGCAGTTCCTTACCACCAGGCAAACGGAGGGATCATTTTAACGGCCTCTCACAATCCGAAACAATGGAATGCACTGAAGTTATTGAACAGCAAAGGAGAGTTTATTTCCGGAGCTGAAGGAGAACTGCTGCTAAAGATCGCGGTTGATGGAAGTTTTGTTTTCGCTGAAGTAGATGATCTGGGGAAAGTAACCACCGACACGGAAGCAATTGAAAGGCATATTGAAGCAATTTGCGCGCTTTCGGATGTGGATATTCCGGCAATTAAAAGTGCCAATTTCAAAGTAGTGGTGGATGCGGTGAATTCCACAGGAGGAATCTCTGTTCCGCAGTTATTACGGAGGATCGGTGTAACAGATATCGTGGAAATGTACTGCGACCCGACAGGTCATTTTCCTCATAATCCGGAGCCTTTGAAAGAACACCTGGTAGAATTGTCTGCACGGGTGGTTTCGGAAGGAGCTCATTTGGGAATTACAGTAGATCCGGATGTAGATCGTTTGGCTTTGGTAAACGAAGACGGTTCCATGTTTGGCGAAGAATACACGTTGGTTGCTGTTTCCGAATACATTCTTTCGAAAAGAAAAGGAGCAACGGTTTCCAATTTAAGTTCCACACGAGCTTTGAGAGATATTACCGAAGAAGCAGGATGCGAATACCACGCTTCGGCAGTTGGAGAGGTAAATGTTGTGGTTAAAATGAAAGAAACCAACGCAGTTATCGGTGGTGAAGGAAACGGAGGGATCATTTATCCGGATTTGCATTACGGAAGAGATTCTTTGGTGGGAATAGCATTATTCTTATCGCATTTGGCTCACAAAAAAACGAGTATGACTGCTCTTCGTGCTTCTTACCCGAATTACGAAATGGCCAAAAAGAAAATTGACCTGACTCCCGGAATTGACGTAGACGCGATTTTGGTTAAGATGGCCGATAACTATAAAAACGAAGAAGTCGATACGGTTGACGGAGTAAAAATATACATCGGAAAAGAGTGGGTTCACCTTCGAAAAAGCAATACAGAACCTATTATTCGTGTGTATACCGAAAGTAAGGATGCACAGGCTGCTTCTGACTTGGCGGATCGCATCATTGGAGAAATCAAAGCGCTCATTTAAGATGAAATGCTTACTAGTATTTCTTTTTCTGCTTGCAGTTTTTGCCCGGCTTTATGCGCAGGAAGATGAAACCATCAGTACGCAGGCCTATGATTTTGAAAGCTGGACAAGGGATTGGGGTGAACCTTTAAAAGAAGCCGTAGTTTTCGCAGACGCCTGTAAATTAAGGTCTGAACCAACTTCCGGGTCGGAGATGCTCTCCAAATTGCTTATCGGAGACAAAGTAAAGGTCTTGAAAGTGTCTGATGTGGATACTACAATCAACGGCATTCAATCCAAATGGGTCCAGGTGGAATCCGGGAAGAAAAAAGGATATGTTTGGGGAGGATTACTGACCAACGAGGTCCTGAAAGTTTCCGATACTACTTCTGCCGTTTGGGGAATCACGAAGATTGTAAAAGGGAACGATACGGTACCTGACAAATATTATGCTTCAATACGGATTTTCTCCAGGAAACAAGTCCGTAAGCAGCTTGAATTTGAAGTTACAGAAGGAAATCAACCCGGACATGCAGAATTAATCCTAATCAAAAATCCTTTGATTGAAGGAGTGGAACATGTTTTCATTTACCATACTTTATCTGAAGCCTGCGGGGTTACTTCCAGTGATCATTACCTATTAGAAACCGAAAAAAGTCTGGAGTATCTGGATGTCGGATATTCTGTAGGAGAAGCCGGACTTTTTCATTCGTCTATTGAGTTCATTTTTCCCACCAAAGAGAAAGAAGAGAATTATGAGATTCCCTATCAACGAAAACCGGAGAAAAATCAGGTGTTAAAAGTAATTTTTCATGATGAATACGATGAAAATTGTGTCTGGATAGAACACACAACTGTGGAAAGCTTTGAATGGAAAGAAGGGGTTTTAGTTCCTTTTTGCAGAGAATAATCAATGTCTTTTCATGACAGCAGACTCAATCAAAGGGTAACCCCACGAGGTAGAAGTAACCTTTTACATATTTGTTAAAATTCAGTTGAACGAATTTTCATTCCGGCAGTACTACAAGGAAATTGATTCCTATGAAAAGAGTAGTTATTGTCCTGCTGGCCATCTTCCCAAGTTTCCTCTCACTTGCCGCCAACGACAAAGAGATTATCAAATCTTCCGTTAGTGAAGTAACCGTTTATACCAACGGTGCGCAGATTTACCGCAAAGCCAATTTCAACGTAAAGCCCGGAATTACCGAGTTGATCATTGAAGGAGTAAGTCCGAATATCGATCCGAAAAGTTTACAGGTAAAAGCCTTCGGGAACGTCGTTTTGATCGATTCCAAATACCAGGTTTATTATCCCGAGCCTGAAAAAGCAAAATTGGAGGGACTTCCTTTGAAGATCCGCAAAGACATCAATTTGCTGCAGGACTCAATCAGCAATATCCAATTCGATATCAAAGAGATCCAGGACGAGATCGATGTGCTGAACACTTCCAAAAACATTCTTTCCAATAACGGGGCTATCCGCGGGCAGGGGAAAGTGAATGATTCGATTCAACTGTTGAAGCAGGCAATGGATTATTATCAGTTGAAAATGAATGAGATAAATAAGAAATTGCAAATCCTGAATAGAAGAATCAAAGGCAAGAACAGCACTTTGCAGGAAATGAATGACCGCATGACAGACCTTCAGAATTACCAGTCTTCAAATACACCTAAAGTTCCAACCGGACCAATCCACCGGATTATTGTGACGCTTCAATCCAAAGAAGTAGTTGCAGGGAAACTGAACATTTCTTACCTGGCTTCAGGCGCTTCCTGGGTTCCAACATACGATATCCGAAGCGAAATTACCTCAGGTAAAGTAAACCTGACCTACAAAGCAAACATTCAGCAAAATACAGGTGAAGCCTGGAATGATGTCCAGTTGACCTTATCAACAAATGACCCTTATCAGAACAAGATCAAACCGGATTTACATCCCTGGTATGTGGATTATTACAATTTCGAGGCGATAAACGGACGAATGAACAGTTACGGCATAACAGCAGCCCCTTCTGTAAGTTATGAGAAGAAAGCAACGGCAGATAATGTAATGGAGGATGTGGAGAGCGAAACAGCAGCTAATTTCACCACCGTTATCAACCGTGTTTTATCGGCGGAATATAAAATTGACCTGCCTTATACGATTGAAAGCAGTGATGAAAGCCATTTGGTTTTGGTTAGAAACGTTGATTTAACTGCAAACTACCGATATTACACCGTTCCTAAAATTGATCCGGGAGTTTTCCTGGTGGCTGAAGTATTGAAACTGGAAGATCTGCAATTGGTTCCAGCCAGCGCAAATATCTTCTTTGACGGAACTTATATCGGTGAAACGTATATTGACCCGACGACCATGAACGATACTTTAAAGCTGAGTTTGGGGAAAGATCCGAATATCATTGCGAAACGGATTTTGCTGAAAAAAGAGTTCAAGGAAAAAGTGATCGGAAATGACATCGAACGCACTTATGCCTATGAAATTTCGCTTAAAAACCTGAAAGCAAATACAGTTGAAATTGTTATTGAGGATCAGATTCCTGTAACCACTAATGGAGAAATCGTTATAGAAGCGATCAACACGGGTAAAGCAAATTATGACAAGACGACAGGGAAACTA
Organism: uncultured Flavobacteriales bacterium; assembly: GCA_946478775.1. The sequence continues at coordinate 118 of CAMLDR010000072.1, read as the reverse complement.
ACATGGACGGTCGATTTGAAGACCAAAGCCACGGATAAAATGACCTACTCGTTTAAGATTAAATATCCGAAAGATCGAAATGTCATCCTCCAATAATTGTTTTGTAGTTTGAATGTGA
>CAMLDR010000071.1 GCA_946478775.1 uncultured Flavobacteriales bacterium | reverse complement strand
AAACAACCGGTGGGTCAACTAAATCTTCCAAGATTACCGAAATCGCTATATACAAGCATGACGGAAATCAGATAATCGATTCATTCGCAACGCTGGTGAATCCCGAAATGCCCATTCCTGAATTCATTTCCAGGCTGACGGGAATTCACGATAAAATGGTAGAAGATGCTCCCAAATTCTACGAAATAGCAAAACAAATTATTGAATTTACGGACGATTGCATTTTTGTAGCCCACAATGTAGGCTTTGACTACGGCATCATTCGACACGAATTTAAACTATTGGGATATGATTACCGCAAAGCGCATCTCTGCACGGTAAGAGCTTCACGATACGTGATTCCCAATCATGAATCTTATAGCCTTGGAAAACTAACCAAAGCATTGGGCATTAACCTGACAGACAGGCACCGGGCAAAAGGCGATGCAGAAGCAACCGCTCATTTATTTACGCTTTTACATCAAACAGACTCCAAAGGATTGCAGACATTTATCCAGGAAGAAGTCAACCCGAAAATATTACACCCGAACCTGGACCTGGAGATTTTGGAAGAAATTCCGAATAAACCGGGCGTTTACAAGTTCTATAACGACACCAATCAGCTGATCTATATCGGCAAGAGCAAGCACATCAAAAAACGCGTTGAACAGCATTTAAAGAACGTAAAAACGCTCAGAGGTTCGGTCATGCGGCAGGAAATCGCACGAATCGAATTTGAATTAACCGGTTCGGAACTGATTGCTTTACTTTTCGAGTCCGAACTGATCAAAGTACATAAACCACTTTATAACCGCGCACTTCGGAAAAGCAGCTTTGCTTACGGATTGTTTGATTATGAAGATCAGGCCGGCTACCTGCAGCTTTACGTCGACAAGATCAGTAAAACATCCACTGCGCCCATTACGACCTTTTCTACCAAGCGAGAAGCAAATGATTATATCTACAACCTGGTGGAGAAACATCAGTTGTGCCAAAAGCTGTGCAGCCTGGAAAAAAGCAGTGGAAGCTGTTTCGGGTACCAGGTGCGCAAGTGCCATGGAGCTTGTGTGGGAACAGAAAATCCGGATTCCTACAATCAACGGGTAACTGAATTGATCAATCTTTTGACCTTTGACGACGATAATTTCTTCATTGTGGAAAATGGTCGGGATAAACGTGAAAAGAGCGTGATCTGGATTGAAAATGGTTCTTATCGCGGTTTTGGATTTGTTCCTTATTATACCTTAAAGCAAGCTCATCGAAATTGGCTTCGTTTTATCGACCTGCATCCGGAAGATAAAGATGCCCGAACGATCCTGCGCTATTACCTGAGAAAGAACAGTGAAACTTTAAAAGTTCCATACGGAGGTTAATTGATTCAGAATGAGAATGAGAATGAGAGCGAGAAAGAGTAAATAATCCTCTTTCATACTTCACACTCCAACTCACACTATAAATGCAGGCTTGAATAGGAGTATCAGGAATAATCATTTTTAGTTTGTTTCTCCCTCTCATTCTGTTTCTCATTTTGGGCCAAAGCCCATCAGTCTTTTCTCTGAATTAAAATATTCCCTACAAGTAATGCGAGAACAAGTGATACGATGACTATCATGGTGTGTGCTTTTTAACAATGTTTAAAAGGTTGACTTCGACTCCGCTCAGTCACCTTTTCCCTTAAGAATTCAAAAAAGAAGGATGCTGAGCAGAGTCGAAGCATTTCCCTTTTGATTGAACTCTTACTGAAAGGTTGTAAAAAAACGCATAAAAAAAGCGGTCCATCTACTGAAGGACCGCTTTCAACGAGTTAACTCTATTTATTTCTTGTTGTTCTTGATTTTGAATGACTTCGTGAAGTCAACCAGGATTGGCGTAGCCACACACAAGGATGAATATGTTCCGATTACAACACCAACCAATAGTGCGAATAAGAATCCTTTGATTGCAGGTCCACCGAAGATGAACATAATCAACAATACCACAAACAAGATCATGGATGTATTGAATGTACGACTCAATGTTTTGTTCAATGCTTCATTGATTACTTCTTTCGCTTCGTGCTGGTTCTTATCAAAGTTCAGACTCTCCCGAATACGGTCAAATACAATCACCGTGTCATTCATCGAGTAACCGATGACTGTGAGGATAGCCGCAATGAATGCCTGGTTCACGTCTAAGCTGAAAGGCAGGAATCCGTGAAGTAATGAGAATACGGAAAGTACAAACACCACGTCATGCGCTAATCCTAAGATTGCCCCCAATGAATACTGCCACTGTCCGAATCGGATAAAGATGTAGGCAAAGATTGCGATCAAAGCCAGCGTGATCGAAAGTGTTGCAGATGACCACATTTCTTCTGAAACTGATGCGGAAATGGAACGTGTATCGGTCACCGTAATCTGCCCGGATTTTCCTTCTATTTTCTCAAATCCTTCTTTCATTTTCTCTTCTACTTTGGAAGTTGCAGATGCATCAGCCAATAAGTAGTTCGTCGTGATCTCCACGTTGTAAGCATTTGATTTTGTTTTGATCTCCACATTCGATTTTTCACCGTTTGGTTCAATGAAAACAGATTCCATTGCATTTCTAACGGTTTCAATGTCTGCAGGTTTCTCCATTTTCACACCAAATGTTCTACCTCCCGTGAATTCAACACTTTGCTTCAAACCTCTTGTTGCAAAAGCAGCAATACCAAGGATTGTAACGGTGATTGAGAAGATGTAGAAATATTTACGTTTACCGATCCAGTCGAAATGGAAGTTTGAGAACATGTTGTGCGTGTACTTCGTACTGAAAGAAACTTTCTTCCCTTTTTCCAATGAAGATGAAATGATCAATTTGGAAATAATGATTGCAGAGAACACAGATGTAAAAATACCCACGATCAAGGTAGTTGCGAAAGACTCAATCTCTCCTGTTCCGAAGATCTTCAGGATCATTGCTACCAATAAGTGAGTTACGTTCGCATCAATGATGGAAGGCAAAGCTTTTACGAAACCGATGTTCACTGCTTCTTCCGAAGATTTCCCTAATGCATTTTCTTCCTTAATACGTTCGAAGATCAGGATGTTCGCATCGACCGCCGTACCGATTGTTAATACGATACCTGCAATACCTGCCAATGTTAATACCGCTCCGAATGAAGCCAAACAACCAAAGATCAGGATTACGTTTACAGCCAATGCAATGTTTGCAATCAAACCGCCTTTTCCGTAATAGAAATACATGTAAATAAATACTGCAAGGAAAGCAAAAGCGAAGGAAACCAATCCAGCTTCGGAGTTTTCTTTACCGATCGTTGGTCCAACTTTTGTTTGCTGCTTAATAACACAAGGTGCAGGAAGTGATCCACCGTTCAATAGACCGGCTAAATCATCCGCCTCAGCAATACTGAAGTTACCGGAGATTTCCGTACTTCCTCCTGTAATTTCACCTCTTACTACCGGTGCAGAATAAACCACATTATCCATCGTAATTGCAACCGAACGGCCTACGTTTCTTTTTGTCATTTGACCCCATTTCTGAGATCCGTCAATTGACATCGTCAAGCTTACTGTAGTTTCTAATGTTTGCTGGTTGAATGAACGAACTGCAGATTTTACATCTCCACCTCCAACTAGTGCTTTTCCTCCTTCCGGAATTCTCACACCGTATAATACGTATCCTTTTTTACCTTCACCGATATCTTCCAGGTTTGCACCCCACATGAATCTCAAATCCTTCGGGAAAATAGACGGATTTGCCTCCATGATATCGGAACGATTCAGGATTTCGTCGATTTCGTCTCTATCTTCTGCAGCAGCAGTACCCAATCCGTATCCAGGTTCTAATTTCAGGTACTCGAAAAGGGATTTTTTAGATCCGGCAGTTGGCTTTAAAGAAAGGGATTTGATTGGCTTTGCAGGAACAACCTTAGCTGAATCTCCACCCGTTGTATCCACTGCAGCTGTATCGATTGCTGCTTTCTTAATTTCAGGACTTCTTGAAATAACATTCGCATTGGATAATCCTGTTTGGATTTCTGTCAATGCATAAGTCTCGAAAAACTCCAGGTTAGCAGTCGATTGCAATTTCTTAGCAACCGTTGCCTCGTCCTGAACTCCCGGAAGTTCAATATATAAACGATTCTTTCTTGATTCTTTCTGAATATTCGGCTGCGCAACACCAAACTGGTTGATACGCTTACTCATGATCTGCTCTACCCCATCCATGGAACTTGCGATCTTATCATGGAAATAAGTAGCAACATCTGAGTTGGAAGAGTTGTAAGACAATTCTTTTACTTCAGAAATATTCAACTGGCGAACAAGCTTATCGCTTTTGTTTCTTCTCTCGAATGCATCTACAAACAAATCAATGAAGTCACCTCCCCTTGTCGTATGAATTCTGTATGCCTCATCAAAAGGTGCTTTGAACTTCAAATCTCTTTCAGCACGGGCATATGATTTAACAAACGCCGGAACATCAATTTCCATTGTTACGCTCATTCCACCTACCAAATCCAGACCAAACGCCAAAGAGCGTGCTTTTACATCTTTAAATTTGGAACCGATCACAGGATAAACTGCTTTTTCTGCTTTATCAGACAATACCTGGTTGATCATTGCAGCTTTAGCAAGCTCGAATGCTTCCGGAGCATTGAAATCAATTACAGTTCCATTTGAAAGCTTTACTTTATTACTATCGGTAGCAGCAGCTTTTGCTTTTAACTCGTCAACTAGTCCCAGTGCCTCACGTTCAGCATCGTTCTCAACACCGATTGCTACCCAAGTAAATGATAATTGATACACACATACTCCGGTAAGCAAAATCGTTAAAAACCAGAAAAATCCTTTATTACGCATTTTGATTGATTGTATTTTAAGGTCGCAAATATATACACTTTAGGATAAAAATTGCCATGATTGTTCAAACCTGTGGAAAAAAAATCCCGATTCGGAGTAAAAACAGCTTCCTGACAAAGCTAAATTTTTAGTACTTATTTCAAATCTTCAACAAAATCGAGCACTTTCTCTGAAAAAGTCTCCCAGGAATTAGCCTGTTTGTATTTCTGGATTGCTTCAAAATAAAACGCCTTGGAATTTCCTCTAAAGTAATTCTGAATTGCTTCCGAAATGGCTTTGCTTGAGATCTCTTTGACAATTACTCCTGTTTCCCCATCAATGATCGTTTCTTTCAAACCTCCCACATCTGTTGCAATGACCGGAAGGTCGAAATGATAAGAAATCGCTGTAATCCCGCTTTGTGTAGCACTTTTATATGGAAGCACGCACACCTCCGAAGCGGAGAAAAAGCTCGAAACTTCTGAATCGGAAATGTAATGGTTGAACAAATGAATGCGCGCTGAAACAGCCGAATCTGCTAATTGCAACTGGTACTTTTCAAAACTTCCGTAAACTTCACCTGCAATGATGAGATGAAGCGCCGGATCAACTGTTTTGAATGCTTCTATTAACAAATCAAGGCCTTTGTAATCCCTAATAAACCCAAAAAAGAGCACGTATTTTTTTTCCGGGTCCAGGTTCAATTCCTTACAAGCGTCCGCTTTCGTTTTAACCGGACCGAAATGATCATACAGCGGATGGTCCAGTCGGATGTACTTTGCATCGGGTTTGGAAATAAGCAAATCGGTCAATACTTTGTCTGACATCACCACAAAACCATCAATCTGCTTTAAAAAGAACCGGTTGAAGGCTGTATCAAAGAAGCGTTTTTCATGTGGAATAAGATTATCCAGGATACAGATCGTTTTGGTATTCTTTTTCACTCGCTTCGAAACCCATCCCAGGGAGGGCGCGAAAAAAGTCATCCAGTATTTCATGATTAGTACATCCGGATTGAACTGCCTGATCTGACTGGCTGTTTTTGCATAACTCGCCGGATTTACGGTATCTAAAACCTGTACTGCAGGAATTTGATCCACGACATCTTTTTCGGTGACGTATTGTGTTTCTCCGGGAAATAAAATATTGGGATATTGTCTTTTGAAAGTGAATGCTTTGACCTCGTTCTTTTTTTCGAATGCCCGGTAAAGACTTGCATTAAACTGTGCAATTCCTCCTCTGAAAGGAAAAAAGGTAGATAGAAATGCTATTTTCATTGAATTTAGATATATCGTTTGCTGATCACCTCAACAAGCTGCTCCGGCAATAAGTCATGCATACAGGATTCTCCTTTAACACATGAATTTCCGTAGTAACACACGCAGCCTTTGGAAGGCTCCACTATTTCTCCCCTGCCGTACAATTCAAATTCATGCCGGTTGAAAATATTATTCATCAGGATCAATTCCTTCTGAAGCGCCGTAGCAATATGCATCATCATGGAAACCTGTGTAACAATGATCTTGCAACTGTCTGTTAAAGCAATGAATTCTTCCAGTGAGAAATGCCCGGGATAATACACCTTGGTTTTTTGGGCCATAATCGTGTTTTTATCGTGCTCCAGGCTTCCACCTAAGAAAACGGGAAAGAAGCCCAATGCCCTCAACTGTTCCGCCAGGCTTTCCCAGTAATCCATCGGCCACAAACGCGTATTCCATCTCGGACCACATCCGGTATTGAGTCCTACTACCTGTTTTCCGGCTGCAAGATTGGTGATCGTTTCACTCCATTTAGCCGTCAACTCCTTATTTTTTCGAATTAAATAAGGTTCCATATTGAATGATTGATGACAAATCTCAAAGATCTCTTCCAAATAGCTTTTCGTGTTCTTTTGGGAAAGTTCATCAAAGAAACCGGTCATGATCTTGTGCTCGGCTGCAGGAGTTGCGGGAACTATTTCGCCTTTATCAAATGCATAGCCGTATTTTTCAGCCGCATCCGTTTTCGTCAGCAATAAACAAGCTTCCAGCTCCTTATCCAGGTTAATGGCAATATCAAAGGTTGAATTTTCGATCAGGAACAGGGAAAATGCATCCGGCTTCAAAATCACATCAATTTCATTGGAAGGCAGCACATCCGGCGACTGTGTCAGCCAGGTAATGTGGCAATTCGGGTAAAGTTCCCTGTATTTAACGATCAAAGGAGTCGTTCGGATCACATCTCCGAGAGCTCCCAGTTTTATGATCAGTATCCGTTTGCTTATCGGAGTATAATGATTGCATGTCGGGCATACCGAACCATCCGTTTTGTTTGGTTTACATGGAATATTACCCCGAAAAAATAGACAATCTTGCTTAACTTCTGAAAATAGCATTACGAATGGTTTGCAGACAAAATTAAAATTAATTTACGAACGGGAGTTCTTTAATTCCCCGAAGATATCAGGCGCATTTCCAGGAGGCGTCCTTTCTTTATGTTCTGAGGATTTCCATTGATGATCACGAAATCCCTGGAATAGGTGTGTATCATGCCAATTCCCCTGGCATATACTTCGTATTTTCTCCTGGAATCAATAAATGAACTAAAATCCTCCTGTTCCACGGTAACCGTTGAAGGAAAAGTATTGCTTCCAAGCGCGTAAGCTGCGTGCAGATTGGAGTAATAGCAGTCCATCGGGTCCAGGACATTGAATGCGTTCATATCCCACTCATCGTCTTCACTTGGAGCAAAGACCAATTTAATGACCCGGTTATTTTCTTCCACTAATTCACCCCGTCCATTATCAATGACTGCGGTCCAAACATCGTGAATGGTCCAGGGACCGGTTGAGCTGGTACCATAATAGCGGTTAAATTCCCGGGCTGCTCGTCCGGCATTATCCGTGATCTCATCACCAATAACTGTTTTGATGAAATAATCGAAGGTGTCTCTTTGCTGGAGTTGTTGATCTACGTAGACTTCACGAATGGAATAAATGCAGTAATGTCCCTCGTTTAAAGGGAAATAATCGTAATACATGTCAAACTCTTCGTTCTTCTTACAGGAGTTGGCTGCAAGAAAAACAAGGACACACGAAAAAGTAATTGCCAGAATGCCGAATTTTCTAATCACGGATTGAAATTACAAAAAAAGATGTTTCTCTTGAAATGAATTGTTTAAAAGAAAGGTGCCGGTGAAAGATTAACCGTTTGGATTGATCCCTTTTGCTTTACATTGCTTCAAATGAGATTCCAGTTCTTTTCCTTCAATGCGCTTTCCGTAACGGTAATATTGTTTTCCGGTTTCTTTTCCCGACTGATCATGAGCAGATTGCCAGCCATGCTGAATTCCACCTTTAAAACGTTCCGTGATCATCACTTTCCCGTTCGGATGATTGATTACTGCAATCCCTTCTTTCTTGCCATTGATGTAAGTTACTTTACTCTTAATAACTCCCGTATCAAAATATTCGATTACATCACCGCTGATAACTCCCATTTTGTATGGAGTTATTTTTGCCACCACTACCCGTTTGTCCGTCGGATCTTCAAAAACGTAATACACCGTTTGGTTCCCGTTTAGTTTTCCCCTGGAATACGTTTCTTTGGTACTCAATCTTCCGGAAGGCCCGTAATATTCCCAGATACTGTCTTTCTCCTGGTTTCTGAAAATCCCTTTCGCCATCAGCACTCCGTTTTCATGGTACATCACGGAAGACGAACGGCCGGTTTTTTCATCGTGGGTAACAATCGCTTTTTTCTTGGTAGAAGGATAATAATAATAAAAAGTACCAACCGGTTTATCGTCTTTAAACTGCCCTTTGTATTCAAAAGCACGCGATTTGGGATAGGTTTTCTGCCAGGCACCCTGTTTTCTTCCCTGCGTATCTTTTTGATTCACGGTTTGTCCCCAAACGTGGGGAGCAATAAAAAACAAAGCGATAAAAAGCATTCTAAATATCATAGTCCAATAAGTTAATAAATGATTCCAGGGAATCACAGGTTAAATCAGCTGCTTCGTGTTTAAAGTTTTTGATTTCACTGATAAACACGGTTTTCATTCCAAGTTTCCTGCCAAATTCGATGTCTGAATCCGAATCACCAACCATAATTGATTTTTGAAAGTCAATGGCTGGAAATTCTTCTTTCGCTAAAAGCGCCATTCCCGGATTTGGTTTTCTTAATTCTGAATTTTCGGAAGCTAGATTCGGAGCAAAATAATAGCGGTCAATGTGTCCGTTTTCAACTTCCAATAATTCACTACAATAACTGTGAATCTCTGAAAGGTTACGTTCAGTCATCAAACCTTTGCCAATTCCCTGCTGGTTGGTAACCACAAAAACCCGGGAAAACAGCTTGTTTGCTTTGGAAACTGCGCGGGCAACACCCGGAAGCAAATGAAATTCATCCCTTCGCTTGACGTAGTCATTCATAATTCGTTCATTGATCACCCCATCCCTATCCAGGAAAAGTGTCCATGATTGATCCGGATGCCAGTTTTTCATGAAATATCAGATTTCTGTTTCTATCAGGTAGTGATTGCGTGTAGAAGAATTTCTTCCGACCAGTTCAGCCAGAAAACCCGCCAGGAAGAACTGAACTCCCATAATCATCGCTGCAAGAGCAATGAAAAATTCGGTACGATCTGCCAGTTTGATTGCTGTTGAATGAATAAACAGTTTGTCAATTGCCAGATAGAAAGTAATTCCAAATCCAATAATGAAAAGCAAAACCCCCATAGCTCCGAAAAAATGCATGGGCTTCTTACCGAACTTCCCCATGAAAACCACCGTCATCAAATCAAGCGGGCCATTCAAAAAGCGATTTAAGCCAAACTTGGTTGTCCCATATTTTCTGGCTTGGTGAACCACTACTTTCTCTCCAATTTTATTGAAGCCGGAGAACTTTGCCAGTGGCGGAATATACCGGTGCATATCGCCATAAAGTTCAATGCTTTTAACCACCGCATTTTTATAAGCTTTCAGTCCGCAGTTGAAATCATGCAAATGAATACCTGTCATGCGACGGGCAGCCCAGTTATAGAGTTTTGTCGGAATGGTTTTCGTAATCGGATCGTAGCGTTTTTTCTTCCATCCGGAGACCACATCAAAATCGTCCTCGGTAATCATGCGGTGTAATTCAGGAAGTTCATCCGGTGAATCCTGCAGATCGGCATCCATCGTTACGACTACTTTTCCCAAAGCGGCCTGGAAACCGGTATGCAAAGCGGCAGATTTACCGTAATTGCGTTGGAATTTAATCCCGCGAACATTCGAATCGGCCAGCTTCAGTGATTCAATCACTTTCCAGGAACCATCCTTACTCCCGTCGTCAATAAAAATAACTTCATATGACAATTTATGCTCATTCAATACCCGTTTGATCCATGCATGAAGTTCCGGTAAAGATTCTGCTTCATTGAATAAAGGAACGACTATTGATAATTCGAGTTGATTTTCCAACGTTTTAACTTTTGAACAAAAATAAGGAATCTATTGGATTGACAATGACTGTAACAGCCCATGTTTCGCACTCTCTGCCAATTTAATCAGGAAGAGCATTATCCCTTTTGATTTTGAATTACTTTTGCAGCAGATAATTATTTACAGACAATGACTCAACTGCACGTGATACCTAAATTCATTCGGATCAGCATACTGATTTTTCTTACTTCCCTTTGTTCATTCTCACAAAAGGACTTTACGAACTATCAGACCTTATTGTCAAAAGGCGAAATGCCCGGAGATTTCAGCATTTCCGTCCCGCAGAAAGTCCTAAACGATCTGACCTCAGGAAAAATAAAACTTGCTACCAAACTGGACACCCAGCTTTACCTGGAAGATATTCATGAACAAATGTACGACATCCTCTATTCCGGAAGAGTCATCTACGGGGATGAAGTCTCTGTTTATGTGCAGGAACTCGCGAATCGTTTGATTGGCGATGAACCTGAACTGGCAAAGGAACTGCGTTTCTACACCATCAAATCAAATGAAACCAATGCATTTTCAACAGCACCGGGTATTATCTTCGTCACCACAGGACTAATTGCTCAGCTTTCCTCAGAAGCACAGCTTGCATTTATCCTTGCACATGAAATAGCACATTTCGAACAAAAGCATACGCACAAAGGATACCTGAATTACAAAAAAGCAGGAAAGATCAAAAACAACAAGCAGTTGGCGAGCCTTAGCCAGTTTTCGAAAGACCTGGAATTCCAGGCAGACAGCCTGGCGCTGATAAGGTATCACAAAATGGGTTACTCGCATGAGGAATTGATCGGGACATTTGATTTGCTGATGTATTCTTATTTACCTTTTGATGAGATTCCTTTCCCGGTAAATTATTTCAATACTCCTAACTTCTATATTCCGGAGAAAGAATTTGATTTAACGGTAAAACCCATTACGGCTGAAGAAGATTACAACGATGCTTACAGTTCACATCCGAACATCCGAAAAAGGAAAGATGCTATTCAAAATGCCGCCGCCGGGTACGCACAATGGGGAAATGCTTCTTTCATTCTTAATAAAGAGCAATTTGAATACATCCGAACCATTTGCCGTTTTGAATCTGTTCGCATGAATGTAATTGAAGGAGGTAATTTCAGTGCACTTTATTCCATTTTTTTACTCGAAAAACAATTCCCGAATTCAGTTTTTTTAGACCGCATGAAGGCCTCCTCCTGGTTATCCATTCTCAACTTAAAATCGGATTTTGAAAATGTAAAGGAAGCCCGTGAGATAGAAGGAGAATCTTCCCTTCTCTATTATTTCCTGAAGGCCTACAAGAATAAGGAACGCGCGGTAATGGGACTAAGAATCATGTACGATCTGAAAGCAAAATACCCGCAAGATCAATTCTTTCGGGATTCGTATGAGATCTATTTAAATGAACTGGCCCAAACCGAATTGTTTAAACTCTCAGACTACCAGCCTCTGAATTTCCACCAGGCTTCACTCAAGGCTTTGACGAAAGAACCGGAAACCCTTCCAAAGGAAGACAGCACGGCACTGGATATCGGCAACAAATACAGCCGCATTAAAGAAAAACGCTCGATAAAACTAACTCCTGCTTTTGACTCAGCCCATTTTTTAACTTATGCTATCCCGGATATCATCACTGATTCCCTGTTTTTGAATAAATATAAAGACTTTCAGAGGCAGTCAGATTCCATGCAGCTTCAAAAGAGTCAATTTGAATCCTTGAATGCAAGTGATAGGGAAAAGTCACAGGAAAAAACTGAGGCAGAAACTATTGCATCTGCTCTGCAACAAAATCCGGCATTCAAAGATGTGCTTGTTATTGAACCCGGCATTCACTACCACACCAAATATCCAACTCAGGAGTGGGAAGTCAACGCTCACAACAAAGCGCACCGGAATACGATTCTCATCCATGCTACAAAACAGGGATATAATCCTGTTTTCATCCTACCGGACTCTCTTTCTAAAACAACGAATTCATTCAACGAGTACCTGACCTATTTGAGTTACCTGGAACAAGTTACGGAAGCTAATAAGAAAAAAAACTGTCTGGCGGCAGATTATGAACTGCTGAATCTATTTACTGCTGACCGGAAAACACCTGCACTTCTCCTCACAGCAATTGACTTCTATGGCACAGACGGGAAAAGTTTAAATATGTACTCACTGGTACTAAATTCGCAAACAGGCAAATCGTATAACTACGTTCAGAAAAATGTAAATAAAGTCGCTAGTCCGATTACTTACGGACCTCATTATGAAAAATTGTTCATACTGATCCGACAATTCTAATTTCCGGGATCAGAGAATAAAAATCGCCGCAATGATGAAAATCACAATGATTGCAATGTATTGCCACACATCTACAAAATACGGATAGAGTTTTTTGTACGTTTCTTTGATTTTAGACATTCCGCCAATTTTCGGCTAAATTACTACTAATAATGATTATCTCACGCGGTGGAATAATGTCATTTTGTCGGTCTAAATTTTCTAAAACTGCCTTTTTGTCTTGAAGTTAATCGAAAATTGGGTTTGGTTCGTGATTTGACTAATAGAAACCAAATTCAACAAAAATGGATAGCAATCAATTTACCATTAAAACACAGGAAGTCATTCAGGCAGCTCAGGAGTATGCTCAAACAGAAGGGCATCAGGCTATCGAGAATGCACACTTGTTAAAGGGAATCTTTCTGAAGGATGCAGATGTGGTTCCTTACTTATTAAAAGAATCACAGGTAAACCAAAAAAATATTGAACTGGCTTTAGACCGCATATTAGAAGGTCAGAGCAAAGTTTCAGGCGCACAAATTTACCTTTCACCGAAAGCGCAGGAAACATTGCAGTTCGCATTGAAAATTGCCAAAGAAAACGGCGATGAATACGCTACGGTCGAAATGCTTTTGCTGGCGCTCATCGATTCAAAAGATCAAATCGGACAATTATTAAGAGATGCCAAACTCGACAAGAAAAAGGTAATAAAAGACATTATGGATTTAAGGAACGGAGAGAAAATCACTTCCAACCAACAGGAAGGCACTTACAAATCGTTGGAAAAATATGCAAAGAACCTGAATGAATTAGCCAAACAGGGGAAATTGGATCCGGTAATCGGCCGTGACGATGAGATTCGTCGGGTGCTCCAGATCCTGACAAGAAGAACCAAGAACAATCCGATCCTGATCGGTGAGCCGGGTGTTGGTAAAACAGCCATTGCAGAAGGAATTGCGCATCGTATTATTGACGGTGACGTTCCGGAGAACCTGAAATCCAAGATTGTTTACAGTTTGGATATGGGTGCTTTGATCGCAGGTGCAAAATACAAAGGAGAATTCGAAGAGCGTTTGAAATCTGTTGTAAAAGAGGTCACCAGTGCCGATGGTGAGATCATCCTGTTCATTGACGAAATCCACACCCTGGTTGGTGCCGGTGGTGGCGGTGAAGGAGCAATGGACGCGGCTAACATTCTGAAGCCTGCTTTGGCTCGCGGTGAACTAAGAGCTGTTGGAGCAACTACCTTAAACGAGTACCAAAAATACTTTGAGAAAGACAAAGCTTTAGTTCGCAGGTTCCAGCCTGTTTTGGTAGACGAACCGGATACCGAAGATGCCATTTCGATCCTACGCGGGATCAAGGAAAAATATGAGAACCATCACAAGGTCCTGATCAAAGACGCAGCGATCATTGCCGCAGTGGAATTATCCCAGCGCTACATTACCGAACGTCATTTACCCGACAAAGCAATCGACCTGATTGACGAGGCGGCTTCCAAATTGCGTATGGAAATCAATTCCAAACCGGAAGAACTGGACGAACTGGAACGTCGGATCATGCAGCTGGAAATTGAGCGGGAAGCTATTAAACGCGAGAACGACACCAAAAAACTGGAAGTCCTGGGCAAGGAACTGTCCACTTTGGAAGAACAGCGCAACGCTTTCAATGCGAAATGGCAGGCTGAAAAAGACATTGTGGATGCAGTCCAAAAAACCAAAGAAATCATTGAGAACCTGAAATTGGAGGCTGACCAGGCCGAGCGTTCGGGAGATTATGGAAAAGTAGCGGAAATCCGTTACGGAAGAATCAAAGACGCAGAAATCCAACTGGAGGACGCTAAGAAGAAGCTGAGTGAAATGCAGATCAATTCGAAGCTGATCAAAGAAGAAGTAGATGCGGAAGAAATCGCGGACGTGGTTTCAAAATGGACCGGTATTCCTGTCACTAAAATGATTGAAAGTGAAGTTTCCAAATTACTTCGTCTGGAAGATGAATTGGGAAAACGGGTCGTTGGCCAGGAAGAAGCCATCGAAGCTTTATCCGATGCCGTGAGACGAAGCAGGGCCGGTTTGCAGGATATGCGCAAACCGATCGGTTCCTTCATTTTCTTAGGACCTACAGGTGTTGGTAAAACAGAATTGGCAAAAGCACTGGCCGATTTCCTTTTCAACGATGAGAATGCCATGACGCGGATCGATATGTCTGAATACCAGGAAAAACACAGCGTTAGCCGATTAGTCGGGGCGCCTCCGGGATATGTGGGTTATGATGAAGGCGGGCAATTGACAGAAGCTGTTCGCAGACGTCCTTACTCCATCGTTTTGCTGGATGAAATTGAAAAAGCGCATCCGGATGTATTCAATATCCTTTTGCAGGTATTGGATGACGGACGACTCACAGACAACAAAGGAAGAACGGTAAACTTCAAAAACACGATCATCATCATGACTTCAAATATGGGATCCCATTTGATCCAGGAAAGTTTCGAAGGGGTTAAGGAAGACGGTCTGCACGATGCAATGGAAAAAGCAAAATTCAAAGTGTTGGAATTGCTTAGACAAACGATCCGCCCTGAATTCCTGAACCGGATTGACGAAACGATCATCTTTACTCCGTTGAATAAGCGTTATGTGAAACAGATCGTTCAATTACAATTGGATCAGTTGAAACACATGCTGCTTGGAAAGGGAATTAAAATGTACATGACCGAAGACGCAAAAGCCCATTTGGTTGAAGCAGGTTACGATCCGCATTTCGGAGCACGTCCGGTGAAACGGGTGATCCAAAAACAAGTGTTGAATGAATTGTCCAAAGCATTGCTGGCCGGAACATTAGACACTTCTCAGACGGTAGTGATGGATATTTTTGACGGAAAAATTGTTTTCAGAAAACCAATTTCCATTGACGAAGAGTTTGCCCCGGTGATTGAAGACTGAGGCTGATTAAAAGAATTTTTTCATAGAGTAGTTTAGTTTTAGGTGAAGAAGCGGGAATCGGCTGCGGCAGGTTCTCGCTTTTTGTTTAATTCGGCTTCATACGCATCCACACAGCATCCCACTCTCAAAAATACGGATAGATATGTGTCTATTTGACCAGTATTAGTAGGGGTTTTCAAGTGACAAGTGGATAACTCTACAAACTCAAAGCGTAGGATCAAGCAGTTTAAGCAGTTCAGTTTTTTTCTTGGAAAATCTGTAATTCTTCCGTACGATGGATTAGTAAGATTAATATCAACCTTATCAAATAAAGTGTAGCTGTCATTATGTTAGAAAAACAAATTCGTGCCGTCTATGATGAGCAAACCATAACAGTTTATCAAGCGTATAAAAAAGCAATTGCTCTACCTGCTGTTGCCAAACAAAAGTTTGTTCCCCCGTTTAAAATGGAACGCATTAGAAAAATTAAAATTATTCCCAATAATGATATTCTTTAGGTATTAATTTTAGAAACTCACTTTTATCTTCCATAAAAAAGCACTTCCAGCCCTCAACCATGCGGGTTTCTAATGCCTGATCATAAAAATTGGATAAATACTCATGTGTGTCAAAATCGATAATTATAAATGGGACAAAATATGATTGCACTTCACTTTTGTTAAAATCTTCCCTCTCTTCAATCAAAGAATATTGCCCTTTCATCACATCGAAATTAACCTTGTATTGTTGTATGTGTTCAAAGTACATCTTGTCAAAGGAATCAAAAGAAGAAAAATGATCCAGTATCCAATCTTCAAGAGGGCCAAAGTAAAGTGAGTAAGTTGATTCCATTTTAACTAGAACAACTAGTTTCATTCCCATACTTTCTATGTTTAAATCTAATGCCATACTTATTCAATTATTTTTCCACTCCCCTTAATATAATTTTCTGAAAACTCTTTTGACCAAAAATCCGGAAATGAAAAAGAATCTCCGGGAGTTTTCACATCTGTTAATTGAGGAGTATCTTTAAAAAACTTATTACTACCAGCATTCCATTGAGGATTCCAAAACCTATTTAAAATAATATTCATTAGCAATGTGGTTAGTGTGCTGTTTCTTTATGAATTATTTTGATATTGTTTAAATAGCATTGTCTTTCAAGATCTCCTTATTTTCGACAATAAGTTTTGTGATTTTATTATTGTAAACTTCTTCCAGGCTATATATTGTATTGTCATTATTGTCAATTTCAATGATTAGGTCATAAGGATACTTACCTACCAAAATATATTGCTCATCAAAATAGATATCACTTCTTGACTCGCAAAGTTCTTTTACAGTGCTACCTATACCAACACCGTCTATTGTAGTACCATAATATTCTATCAAAAAATCGATTCTGTAAATTTTTTGCTTTAAAATATCAATAGTAATTCTTATTCTATTTTCCAATTGAATCCAGTATGTTAAGCAAAAACCAGTATTGGATTGTTCCCCATACACGGCAAAATGAGTTCTTAGAATATCATTTAATTTTTCAAGTGGCATTCCTATATATAAAATGTCATTACCATGAAAAGGGGTAATTGGGAGATTATAGAGTTGTTTTTTAAAATTTATTGTTTCCATATTATTCCTGTTGGTCCATCAACTAATTTAAATGTTTCAAATTGTATTGCGTTGTCAAATTCTGTGACTGGGTATGTTTGCCGATCTATAACTCGTATTTTTCTGCCAAATTCAGGACCTTCTAATTTATAATAATAAGGTTTCCTAAATGTTTGTCCTCCGGAATGAAGCCCTCCTCCATAATTAAATACAATCTCGCTTCTTCCAGCATTGGTTTGCTTGAAATACATTACAGCGTCAGATGTTCCCCCGTAAGAGCCTTTTGTCCAGCCGCTTTGAATTAAAATATCATCTAATTCATTATCTAAATATCCAAATATACTTTGAGGATTAGTTGCGAGATCAGAGATAGAATTAACTTTATTTACTGTAATACTTCGAACAATACTAGCATTGTTCTCAGTAAATACGAATACAGCATCTTTATCAAAACGTTTCTGAGCATTTATGATAATGCTTTCTCCGCTATTAATAACATCATCAATAACACTTGGTGGAATTCCTGAGCCTCCCAATCCACGAGGAGCCATACTTTCAACTGCACTTTTAGAGAAATATCTATTTCCAACAATAGCAAACTCTTCCCCATTGATGACTTTTTTAGAGTACTGTGACCATAATAGCCAAGAGTCCTCCGATGAACCCATTTTATTCAAAGAACTCTCGTCTAATTTACCGTTTTCTTTTGGTTTCACCTTTGATGTTTCGGTAATTTCATCCGAATTTTTAAGATGTGTTTTACTGAAGTCGGTATTTCGGATAGCCTCTACGTGCTTCGGATTGTCTAGTTTTTTAGTGAATTCCTTAATAATTTGGTTGGCTTCATCTGTATTTTTTACTACGCTATGTACTTCTTTCTCAAACTGTTTGAGTAATTGCGGCTTGGTAAAAAGATCTACTCCTTCACCTCCCGCTTTAAACAGGGCTGGCAATTTACCCAGTTGCCCTATTATTTTTACTGCAGCGATAACGTCCAGCCCAATTCCTAATAAATCGAAGAACATCCACATGTCGTCCGGTTCTACGGACGATAGTGCAGTTTGGGGTGTAAAACCTGTTTTGGCGGCTGAGTTTAGGAAAGTTTTATCTGCATAATGTGATCCAAACTGGTAGGCAGAGATCCCAACTGAACCTAAGCCACACAGAATAGCTAACGGAGTACCTATACCGGATAATGCTAAAATCCCTAAACCGATATTTGCTATGGTGAGAAAAAGATCTTTAAAGAATTTGGCATTTTGAGCTGCTTTTATACGATCATCGATCAGTTTCCTAGCCAATGTTCCTTTAGTCAGCTTCAAATCTTCCTTGACAATTGCTATTACATTATCTAAATCCCAAACCTTGTGAGGTTTCTCTTTCAGATTAGCTCTTGTATCACGGATTCCTTGTTTGATTTCTTCACCGACACCTCTAAGGTTAGCATGTATAACCGATATATCATTTACCGGTTCAGTGGATTGTGGTTGATTTCCGGCTGAGTTAAACCCATATCCATAATTCTTATAAGGATTTTCATAAGGATCCCGAGAAGGTTTCTTAACAGCTGGTTTACTTTTATCAAGATTAAGTTCAGGGTTCAGGTCAGGCATTCCTGGAGGAGTATACCCATTTATACCTAAAAGCGATCCGAATCCATCTCTTTTTGACGATTGTGTATAATAAGACATCATAGGATGCCCTTGACTGGCAACGCTTTGGGCTTCTGTTTCTGCATCAAATGCATAACCCATAGCTTTATAATCATTATCATTGAGCATTCCCTTAAAAGAATAAGAATCCATTGTTTCTGATACATTTGCCCAGTTGTCTGCTTCCCATCTATTATACAAATAAGTCTCATACTTGGTTTTTGCAGGATTTAATTTAACCCCTAGATCTTTTAGTTTACTTTCATTCTGATAACCCTTTAATTCAAAATTGATGAGTTTTTCGGTATTGTTCAGGATATTATTGGCAATTTGAAGTGCCCGAGCTTGAAAAACTTCTTCCATCTTATGAATTAAGTTTTCAAAATTCTTCACACTTCCAAATTTCTGAATTGCGGCAGACTCATATTTGGCCTTTAATCTCTTTTCCTCATCATCGTTTACAATTATTGCATCCGGATCATCAGCCTGTTTTTTTTCATTTAAGTATTTTTCTCTTAAATTATAGACCTTTAAGGCATCCGGAGATGACAATTTTGCAATGATACTTCGAGTTTCTTTTCCTGCACCCGGCAATGGCTCATAATCAGGCCCGAAAATTTCAGCAATTTGTTCTTTTTCCTGCTTTTTGAGTTCATCAGCAATGGAATCCTGAAGTTTTTTCTTGGTTTGAGGTGTATAAAGCCCATAGCCGTTGCTTTTGTGCTTAAATTGCGAGCCAAAGAGAGCGTCCTGGACATTTTCAATCAGCATCCGGAACTCTTTACTGTCAAGTCCCAAATCCAGCAAGCCGGTTAAGTCATAAGCAGTATTTATGTTATTCTTTGTTACATAAATAAACAAGTGAGATATCTCTGTCGGCGAAACAGGATTCATCAGGTAATATTTTGTTACGGCATCCCGTTGCTGCATTCCGGAAGTCTTTCCGGTTTTGCTATCCACAAAGAACCAAAATCCATCAAATTTCCGTTTTAAGGTGTAGTGATATGCCGCAGAATAATCCGTTGCTACAATGTGTAGGGCATCCACTTCTTCGTTGTAATAAATTCCTTTCCCCCAATACACGGAACTCACACCTTTAGTGATTGTTACCAGTTCTTTGTTGAGTTCCGCAATGCTTGTTTTACCGGCATCCAGCTGCGTTTGTACCGCCAGTTCATCCGGAGCACCCGTAGTTGGTTCCAGTT
>CAMLDR010000070.1 GCA_946478775.1 uncultured Flavobacteriales bacterium | reverse complement strand
AAAAAAGGGCTCGCCGGCAAACGAACCCTACAAACCAAAAAACCAAAAACGATCAAACACAAGTCAGTAATTCTTTGTAACTTTCCAACTAGTTCATGAATTGCACTTGATCGAAGTTAGAAACTATATTCCCACAATGTAAAAATAAGAACTAGTTTCTTAACAAAGTGCTGTGAAAAAACAAACACTGGTTTTGGATGAACATTTTTGCGCTATTGCTTAATTTTTAATACATATATTGTCATGGCTATTACAACTGATATGAATGAAGTAAGACGATTGTTTGACGTGCCTGCTTATCAATTGAATAACTTTCCGAACTCCTCTATGTTTGTTACCAAAACGGAGGGTGTTTGGATACCTATGACGACCGAAGAATTTGTAGCACTTACAAATCAAATTTCCAAGGGACTTGTGGCGCTTGGTGTTTCAGTTGGTGAACGTGTGGCATTGGTTTCACCGAACCGCGTGGAATGGAATATCCTGGATATTGCCATCCAACAAGTGGGAGCTATTGTGGTTCCTGTCTATCCGAATATTTCGGAGCACGATTACGTGTACATTTTTAATGATGCCGGGATTCGACATGCTTTTGTGGGCGGTGAAGAACTGGCTAATAAGATCCAGGGAGTTTCTTCTCAGATTTCCATGCTGGAAAAGATCTTTACATTTGATCAGTTGGCAGATTTTGCCAATTACAAGGACCTGATCTCTCTTGGGAAAGAAATTCCTCAAAACAAGATCACAGAATTGAAAGCAAATGTGCGGAATGAGGATCTGGCTACAATTATTTATACTTCCGGGACGACCGGAAATCCAAAGGGAGTGATGTTGTCTCACAACAACCTGCTCTCCAACGTACTTGCCTGTAAAGTGAGTATCCCGGCAGATGAGCATTCAAGAGTGCTTACGTTCCTTCCGGTTTGTCATGTTTATGAACGCATGCTTCACTATTTATATATGTATTGTGGTTCTGCTATTTATTTTGCCGAGTCGATGGACACGATCGGTGAAAACCTGAAGGAAGTGAAACCACATGTATTTACGGCAGTTCCCCGATTACTGGAAAAGGTTTTCGATAAGATCATGCTGACAGGTGAAGGATTGACGGGGTTGAAACGAAGAATTTTCTTTTGGTCGCTCTCTGTGGCTGAACAATACCATACCGGAAAGCTGGGGTTTTGGTATAAACTAAAATTAGGAATTGCCCGCAAGCTGGTATTTTCGAAATGGAAAGATGCTTTGGGAGGTGAAGTAAGGGCGGTTGCATCGGGTTCTGCAGCATTGCAGCCTCGTTTGGCACAAATTTTCCTTGCGGCCGGAATTCCTGTATTGGAAGGATACGGGTTGACGGAAACATCCCCGGTTATTTCGGTGAACTGCATGAAGAAAGGAATAAAGATCGGAACGGTTGGGCCTTTGATTGAAGGAGTGAAAGTGAAAATTGCCGAGGACGGTGAGATTTTGGTGAAAGGACCGAATGTCATGATGGGCTATTATAATCTGCCGGAAAAAACAGCTGAGGAAATCGATTCACAAGGCTGGTTCCATACAGGCGATATCGGAACGTTTGAAGACGGGATCTTCCTGAAGATTACGGACCGTAAGAAGGAGATCTTCAAAACGTCCGGAGGGAAATACATTATTCCTCAGGCGATGGAAAATGCGTTTAAAGAATCGCGTTTTATTGAACAGATCATCGTTCTGGGTGAAGGACAGAAATTCCCTTCTGCATTGATTGTTCCTGCATTCCCTTTTGTGAAAGAATGGGCAGGGCGTAAGAATATTCAAATCGGTGCTTCGAATGAAGAAATTGCCAAAAACCCGGATGTGATTGCGCGTGTGCAAAAAGAAGTGGACCGCATCAATGAAAGTTACGGAAGCTGGGAAAAGATCAAGAAATTTGCACTCTTACCGCAGGAATTAGGTATTGCAACGGGAGAGTTGACTCCGACCTTGAAATTAAAACGTAAAGTGATCCTGGAGAAATATAAAAAACTGGTAGACGAGTTTTATACAGAACACCATGAGTAACTGAAAACTGAAAATTAAAAAGTGAAAAGTCGGGGCGTAAATTTTACGTTCCGATTTTTTATTTAAACAGTTGAGAGATGATTAAAAAGGAAAAGATGGAGTACACGGTTTTTGACGCAGATACGATAAGAGAACAGTTCGATAGAATAAGAAAAGAGTTGACTGAAGATATGTCGTCAGAAGAAATTAATAAGCAGTTTCATAAGATTTTAGTTAATCGAATTTTTCCATCATTGACATATGATAAAACATCACCCAACATGATTGTATATAGAGTTACGAAATTTTTTGATGGATTTGATGAGACTATGAGGTCTAGCTATTCATATCCCCCTAATCCTAGTGTTGGGCGTGCAAATCTAGTGGAGAAACCTGTGTTATATACTTCTCTAGATCCCGTTAGTGCAGTTACAGAGATGAAAAACTCAATTGCATTTGGTGAGAAGTTTTATATTTCAAAATGGGAAATTTGTTTTAATAAGGATGTCATTGCCCATTGGTTAATTATTAATTCAACTACAATTTCGAGCAAAGAAGTGATAGGAGAAATCTCCAATGAACAAAGAAATAAGCTGGGAAGTATTGTGCAGAAAATTCCAAAGAAGTTTCAAGAGGGGTTTCTTTTGTCAATTGAAGAGCTGGGTAATTTATATAGCGCTCCAGGAAATAAACTTTATCATATTACATCTGCATATAGTCATCATCTTTTATATAATGCTCGTGACAAGAATGTTTTCATTGATATGTTGGTCTATCCATCTGTAGAGAATAGTCAAACTTCGATTAATCTAGCAATTCATCCAAATTTAGTAGATGGTGATCAAATGCAGCTTAAAGAAGTTTATGAAGTTTCTATATTAGAGAATACGCTTAAGACGGAGGAGAATGGTCATGTGAAGTTGGATATACATAAAAGAGGTGTGTTTAGGGATGGAACTCTAACTAAGTGGGAGGTACCGACCTTTGATATTACTGGAATTGATTTTGAAAGCTTGGAACTAAAAACCTACAATAAGTCTCTATTAAAGGGAGAGGAAGCTTCCCTTAAGATAATCAATAATGGACAATCAACAGTCAAGGATTGGTTGACCCAATCGATTAATTCTGAACAAATAAGAAGTAAAGCTTTTAAAGTTGTAAAACTAGAAGATTTCAATTTCCCTTTAGAGAATACAGTATTTGTACAGGATATAGAAATGCATACAACATTAAATCACGGTAATGAAATAGAAACGCCGAATGGTAGAAGCTGCATTCAGGAAGTCAGGTTGCCTTTTAAGGTTCGAATGTGGTATAGAGAGCAGGAAATATCAAGGATTTTGTAGATAAGTACTAAACTGAAACTCACACTAATTAAAGAAAAGATAGCTATTGGTTATCTTTTCTTTAGGGCTTGTTGTGTTTTCAAGATCTTCAATAACAGCTTTTCTTCAGAACTAAGCCAGGTATCGGAAGGTGGAATTTTTTTAATGTGTTTTTCCAATTCATTGCTCTCATAAAGAGCTAAAATTTGCGGATGTACATAATACTTCCTGCAAACTGTTCGTGTGTTTCCAAGCCGCTCACTAACCAGGTCCAAAACGGCCAGTGTATTTTTCTTGCGAGCTGTTTCAGTGTCCACGGATTCTAAGTTCAAAAATCCATTTAATGCACAAACACTTGCCGACCAGGTCCGAAAATCTTTGGTGGTAAATGAATCCTCTGTATATTTTCGAATATAAGCATTCACTTTTCCCGAATCCAATGTATGCCGGTTTCCAGCCTGATCATAGTATTGAAAAAGTGCTTTTCCCGGGATGTCACGACATTGTTTGACGATACGCGCCAATCGTTTGTTCCGCAATGAAATGGTGTGATGAATTCCTTTTTTTCCAACAAAGGAAAAATGCATTTTTTCTCCCGAGATTTCTACGTGTTTATCCTTTAAGGTGGTCAATCCGTAAGATTTATTTGTTTTTTCATAGTGGTTGTTTCCAACCCGGATATGTGTTTCGTCCATTAGGGCCAGGACAGCAGCAATTACCTTCTCTTCACTCAAGGTCTTTTTTCTCAGGTCGCCGGCGATCTGTTTGCGAAGCTTCCTGACTGCATTTCCAAAATCGATTAAACGCGAAAATTTCGATTCATTTCTGGATTTCTGCCACAATGTATGATACCGGTATTGTTTTCTTCCGCGGAGATCAAGTCCGGTGCACTGAATATGTCCGTTGGCATTTTTGCAAATCCAAACATTCTCCCACGCAGGAGGTATGACCAACCCTTTGATACGCTGTAACTGTTTCTCCGAGTCTAATTTCTTATTGCCATAATAATATTCAAAGCCATCTCCTGTCCGGACACGAGAAATTCCTGCGTCTGAAACTGAGACGTAGATTAAATCTGCCATTTCGGGAAAGGCCTCCAAATCGATAATTTCTGCTATGGTCATAGTTTAATTTACCGAATGGATTTTGATCAACTGTTACACAAGGATGTGATTTAAGAATTTTTAGATAAAAAACAGTAAGGGCGGAAAATTTTCCGCCCTTACTGTTATATAGAATCTTTCGTCTGCTCCATCATTTGGGCGAGGAAATCACGTGCACGGAACAGTTGTGCTTTTACAGTTCCCAATGGAAGGTTTAATTCCTCTGCAATTTCTTCATAACTCAGTTCTTCGAAATACCTTTTCTCGATCAGCTCACGGTAACGCGGTTTTAATTTGCTGACCAGGTTGCGCATGTGCTTTACCTTTTGACTGTGAATGATGTGTTCTTCCGGATCCCGGGTGTCTGATCGGGCGTCGATTCCCACGGATTCACCATCTTCATTGGTATAACCCGTGTCCATTGAGGTGAGTTTGATACGTTTTTTTCGGATAAAATCGATGCAGTTGTTGGATGCGATCTTAAACAGCCAGGTGGAAAATGCAAAACTTGGAGAGTATTGTTCCAATCGACTGAAGGCTTTTCCAAATGCTTCAATAGTCAGGTCGTCCGCATCATCTGAATTACGAACCATTTTCATCATCATGAAATAGATAGATTCACGGTATCGGTCCATTAATTGTGCATAAGCCGCCTGATCGCCATTTCTGGCCTGGTCAACCAAAACCAGGTCAATACGCGCTTTGTCCGATAAATGATCTACTTCCATTTCGAAGAGTTTTTTTGCAATGCTGAATAATAAAAAAACGGAAGCACCAACACATACACCAGGTCTGTGATCGGCAATAGCGCAATGAATCCGGGTGATTTCAATTTCTTAAAGCAAAGCCCAAGAAGCCACCATTTTATCATTGTTACAAAACCAAATCCAACCACGGCATGTATCCACCATCCACTTTGAAATATCAAAAGAACAAAAGATATCATCATCAAAATCAGTGTACTTGGATATATTCCTAACATTGCTTTCTTGAAAACCTTGTAGCGGGGAGAAGTAGTGTAATGCCTGGACTTTTGAAGTACAAAGGATTCCCAATCTTCTTTTGGCTCGCTGTATTGAAAGGATTCCGGATCTAACTGGATCGTGTAATTACTTTTTCTGGCCGCCTCCTGGATAAACAGATCGTCGTCACCCGACATGAAGGAATAGTGGGATTTAAACCCATTGGTTGATTTGAAAACCTCTTTCGTATACGCCAGGTTTCTTCCAACTCCCATGTATGGCATTTTATTTAAAGCCATGGAAAAGTAGTTTACGGCGATCATCGTGGTGTCGAATCGGATGATCTTGTTCAGGAACCCTTTCTTTTTTGTGTAAGGGCCATAACCCAGAACGATTTGTTTTTTCTCTGTGAATCGTTCCGCCATTCGGCGAAGCCAAAGATTACCGGCCGGTGTGCAGTCGGCGTCCGTCAGGATCAAATGCTCGTAGCTTGCTCTCTTGATTCCCAAAGTCAACGGGAATTTCTTGCTGGGCTTTAAATGTCTGCTCCGTTCCACTTCCATCACTACCAGGTTCGGGTATTGCCGGCTTAAAGCATCCAGCAGGTATTTGGAATCGTCCATCGACTGATTGTTGATAACCACCACTTCAAAGGGCGCCGGATAATCCTGTTCCAGGATTTTGGGTAGGTTCTCGTAAAGATTGTCGGATTCATTGCGCGCAGCAATAACAATAGATACCGGTGGTAAATTGGTTTGAGCAGGTTTGTTTTTCCAAAATGCTAATCTCCCAAAGAAAATAACGGAGTAAATTAACTGTACAGCCAATAGCCCGACAAAAATCCAAAAGATATAAAATACGCCTGTTTCCTGTAATTCTGGGATTATTTTCATTAAAGTGTCTTCTTCGCCTACAAAGATGGGGCTCTTTCCGAAATCCCCTTATCTTTGCAGCGTTTATTTTTCAACACAATTATGCACTTTGAACTGAAGCATACCGACCCTCACTCGAAAGCAAGAGCAGGATTGGTCCACACGGACCACGGAACCATTGAAACCCCGATATTTATGCCTGTAGGAACGCAAGGAACAGTGAAAGGTGTTCATCAGCAGGAATTGCGGGAAGATGTGGAGGCCCAGATTATTTTGGGAAACACCTTCCATTTATACCTGCGGCCGGGATTGGATGTGATCGGAGGGGCAGGAGGACTGCATCAGTTTATTGGTTGGGAAAGACCGATCTTAACGGATAGTGGTGGTTACCAGGTTTATTCCCTTGCTACCAGCCGGAAAATAACGGAAGAAGGCGTTCGTTTTCAGTCTCATCACGATGGAAGCTATCACTTTTTTTCTCCCGAGAGAGCTATCGATATCCAACGTACGATCGGTGCCGATATTATTATGGCATTTGATGAATGTACTCCGTATCCGTGCGATTACAATTATGCGAAGCGTTCCATGCACATGACCCACCGCTGGTTAAAGCGATGTATTTCCCAAATGAACGCTACTGAACCGAAGTATGGTTATTCCCAGGCTTTATTTCCAATAGTTCAGGGAAGTGTTTATCCCGATCTTCGAAAAGAATCTGCTGAATTTATTGCTGAACAAGGTGCTGTTGGAAATGCCATCGGCGGATTATCTGTCGGTGAGCCGGATGAAGACATGTACAGCATGACTGATTTGGTGTGCTCAATCCTGCCTGCTGATAAACCGCGTTACCTGATGGGCGTGGGAACCCCGGTGAACATCCTGGAATCCATTGCCATGGGAGTGGATATGTTTGATTGTGTGATGCCTTCCCGGAATGCCCGGCACGGAATGCTGTTTACTTCCGAAGGAACTATCAATATCAAAAACCAAAAGTGGAAAATGGATTTTTCTCCTTTGGATAGCAATGGCACAGCTTATGTAGACCAGGTTTACACGAAGGCTTATTTGCATCATTTGGTCAAAGCGAAAGAAAATTTGGCTATTCAAATTGCGACAATTCACAATTTAGCCTTTTATTTGGCGTTGGTTAAGGAAGCCCGCAGAAGAATTCTCGACGGGACATTCCGAACCTGGAAAGACGAACAGGTGAAAAAACTGGGAAGAAGGATTTAAATGCTCAAAATTATAGATCGATATATCATTCGAAAGTTCCTTTCAACATTCTTTTTTATGTTGGGAGTGATTATGCTTTTGGCCATGGTATTCGACATTGCCTCACGTTTGTCAGAGTTTATTGAGAACCAGGCGCCGCTTAAGGCTATTGTTTTTGATTACTACTTCAACTTCCTTTTATATTACGGGAATACCTTCTCGTCTATGATCGTTTTCATTTCCGTGATCTGGTTCACTGCGAAAATGGCCCAGGAATCGGAAATTATTCCCATGCTGAACAGCGGAAGGCCTTTTACACGGATTATCCGGCCTTATATGATTGCCGCTTCTATCCTGATGTTTCTGTCTTTGGTGCTGAACCACTTTGTGCTTCCAAGAGCAAACAGGGTCCGTCTGGATTTTGAAGAGTCATTTTACCGCGATCGTTTGCTGGTTGAAAATTATCATGCCGAGTTTCCCGGAAACGAACTGGTCCATTACGCGAGTTATAATTCTCACGAGAACATTGTGAATGATTTTGTGATCGAGAAATACGATAATCACAGCAGGCTGGTTCATTTCTTAAAGGCACGAACTGCGACCGTTGCGCACGGTTCTTCGAAGTGGCATTTGGTGGATGTATTCGAAAGATTAATTACCTATAATGATACCCTTCCGTTTAAAGATCAGCTTGTGAATCAAAAGATACAACTGATCGAAAAACATAAAAAAGACACCGTTATGCCATACAAGATCGAAGATATGGCTATCCGGGACAATATTGCGGAAGCGATGACCTATACCGAACTACGCACCTTCATTAAAAAAGAAAAAGAAAAGGGAAATGCCAGTACGCCTGCTTTTGAGATAGAACTATACCAGCGAACGAGTTATCCTTTTGCAACCTATATTTTAACCCTGATCGGAGTGAGTGTTTCAAGCAGGAAGAAACGCGGTGGTATCGGAGTGAACATAGCGATCGGTCTGTTGTTCGTGTTCATCTATATTTTCGCGATGAAAGTGACCACAGTAGCAGCTACCACAGTTGGTTTCCCACCAATTGCTGCAGTATGGCTTCCGAATTTTATTTTTGGCATCCTGGCCATATTTATGTACCGTGTTGCGCCTAAGTAATGAAATTTGTTGTCTTATTTTGTTTTTTGATTGGTGGCTGTTCCGGTTTATTTGCGCAAATCGTCAATATTGAAAACAGACGTATTTATGAAGATACTTCCGGATGGAGCGGCGCACTGGATGCCGGATTTGCAGTAACCCAAAATTCACCGGACATCCTGTATTCCGGAAATCTCCGCCCAAGGGTGCAGTACAAAACACGAAAGAACCACTTCCTGTTAATTACCGATCTCAATTATACAGCATCGAATAAAACTACTTATGCCAATTCCGGAATGGCCCATTTTCGCTATGCCAGACGGATTAAGAATAGTCCATGGAAATGGGAAGCCTATACACAAATCCAATACAATCAGTTGTTGAATCAACGCGTTAGGTACCTGGTTGGAACAGGTCCGCGATGGAAATTTATCGATACCAATAATGTGCGTTTTTTTGTGGGAACCTCTACTTTTTGGGAATATGAGGAGTTGACTGAAGACGGGGTGATCAATGACAATATGCGCTCAAGTACTTATTTGAGCTG
This sequence comes from uncultured Flavobacteriales bacterium, assembly GCA_946478775.1. The sequence continues at coordinate 10,900 of CAMLDR010000070.1, read as the reverse complement.
GTTTATCCGGACCAAAGGCGGGTTTAGCTTTTCCGGAACGACCTATTACCAGCCAAGATGGGATAGATTTACCGATTTTCGCTTCTCCGGACAGTACTCAGTGAACCAGGCAATCACCAAAAGACTGGATATGCGGATTGAATTTAACATCTATTATGACAGTGCTCCACCGGTCAATGTGAGGAAAACTGTTTTTAGTTCATCGGCCGGGATTCACCTGCGCTTAGGGGAATAAGCCGTTTTTGGTTTGTTACATTTCCTTCTTTTCTGAATTTTCTTAACTGTTTTTTAACAAAAGTTGATTTTTTGGCCTTTTTATTCAGAGTATCTTCATTAGGAATTAGAACTAAAAACAGATTATATGAAGAAGTTGGTTTTTGGAGTTTCAGCAATGGCATTGCTGAGCTTAGCATCGTGTAAGAAAGATTATAATTGTGAATGTACTTACCAAAACACAGGAAGTACTACTACGGTAAGTGAAAACAAAACCATTAAAAATGCATCATTGGATGACGCGAAAAAAACCTGTGATGGTTACGAGTCCGAGGGAACAATCACAAAAACGTGTACCCTGTTATAAATAGGTGTAATTGAGTAATCGAAACAAAATAGAATAAATAAATAAGCTAAAACGAATAATTATGAAAAAGTTAGTGTTGGGGGTTTCAGCAATTGCATTGTTGAGTTTGGCGTCTTGTAAGAAAGACTACAATTGTGAATGTACTTACCAAAATACAGGTAGTACAACGGTTACAGAGAATAACAGCATTAATAATGCAACATTAAAAGATGCGAAAAACACTTGTGATGATTACGAAACTGGTGGTGCGTTTCCAAAAACATGTACGCTTCTGTAAGCATCATTAGCATCTGATAGAAGATTAAAAATCTTTATCTATAAAAGCCATGTCTTGAAACTAATTGGCACGAGTTTCAAGGTATGGCTTTATTGTTTGTTAGAACATATCCGGCTGCTGGAAATATCTTTTGATTCTTCAAAAAGTTGAAGTCCCGGCCGTTTTGCTGACAGGGTTCAAAGATTGGAATTCGATTCAAAAATTGAACTTACTTAATCCACATTAACTTTTCCCGTTCCACTTTTAAGCGCATAAATCCGAATGCAACCGTCAGGATGTGGCCTTTTATTTCTTCGACCGTTCCGGTTTGCCTGGTCTCAATCATTTTAACTGTTGAACCGACTATAATTTTATCCCGCTGGTAGCTGTCTTCTTCTGCTTTTTCGGTCTTTCGCTTTTTAGCGGCAGGCTTCTGTGGTTTGGCTTGTGCCTGGATCAATTCCACTTTTCTTTTTGCTTCTTCGATTTTCGATTTCTCTACCATCAGGTACTTGCGCACATCTTCCATCAATGGATTGTTGGCATCCTTCTTTCGCGTTCTTGTTTGGTACCGGTCAATGAAGGACTTCATTTTTTTACCGGAATTGATAAACAGGTTGTTCTTTTCTGCTAAATCCTGCTGGTTGCGCAAGCGCTCGTCAATCCGTTGTTTCTTCTCGATGAATTCTTCCCGGGCATTGTTTGCCAGTTCCTGTGCTTCAATGTGTTCCTTGTTCAGGCGCTGAAGGTACATTTTCTCTTTGTTCAGTTCGTTCAGCAACTGATCCATTTTAACGCGGTTCTTGTCTAATTTCCCTTTCGCCTGTTCGATCAGGTCCAGTGGGATCCCATTCATTTGAGCAACTTCGAAGGTGAAAGAACTGCCCGGTTGTCCCATGGAGAAACGGTACAATGGTTCGAGTGTCTCGGTATTGAAAAGCATGCATCCGTTCACAGCATTGGGAAGTTGATCTGCTTTCAGTTTGATATTAGCGTAATGCGTGGTGATCACTCCGTATGATTTGCGTTTATACAACTCTTCGAAAAACACCTCCGCCAAAGCTCCTCCAAGTTCAGGGTCAGAACCCGTCCCGAATTCATCCAGCAAAAGCAAAGTTCTCCTATTGGAAACCTTCAGAAAGAATTTCATGCGCTTCAGCCGGTAGGAATAAGTGCTCAGTTCATTTTCAATAGACTGATTGTCTCCGATGTCAGTTAAAATCTGCTGAAAGAAACAAAACTTGCTGTTTTCATGCACCGGAATTAATAAACCGGCCTGTAACATGATCTGTAACAAGCCAATGGTTTTTAGTGTAATGGATTTTCCACCGGCATTCGGACCCGAAATAACAAGCATTCTGCTGTTAGCATCGAGGATCAGGCTTTGGGGCAGTGTTACTTTTCCAAGGGCTTTATTGGTCTTCCAAAGAATCGGATGAAAAGCATCAATCAATTCGATGCGGGTGTTTCGGACAATTCCGGGTAAACTGGCATTCAGGTCCAATGCTAATTTCGTTTTCGCATTGATGAAATCCATTTCGGTCAGTAATTCCTGGTATGCTTCAATGAGCGGAAGGTGGTGTGCAATTTCCCGTGTCAGTTCCTGCAGGATTCGGAAGATTTCTTTGCGCTCGTCGTCCAAAGACATTTCCAGTTCATTGTTCAATGGAATATTGATGGCAGGTTCAATAAATGTGAGACTTCCTGTTTTGGAAGAACCAACTGCCATTCCGCCTACTTTTCTTTTATGGCTCGACTGAACGGTCAAAACGCGGCGTTCATTGATGAAAGCTTCTTTCGTATCGCCAAGTAATCCTTCTTTCAAATACCGGCGCATTTCTTTGTCAAAATTGCGATTGATCTGATTTCTCAGTTTAGCGATTTGCTGCCGGATAGCATATAGTTCGGGAGAAGCGTCATCCTTGATCAGTCCTCTTCGGTCAAACACCTTTTCGATGGCTTCGATCAGTTCGCGGGTAAAGTACACGCTTTTCAGCAATGCGAACAGGTTGGGGAAGTCCTGCGAACGTTTGTCGAAAAAATGCAGCATGAGGTTCACCAATTCGGAAGCGCGTGAGATTCTCACAAAGCCTTCCTGCTGTAAGACCGCATTTTGGATAGGGAGCAATTTGATCTCTGCCACTAACTCTTCAAAATCGAGGGCGGGAAAAGCTTCTCCTTCCACGCGAATCCGTTTGAACTCATTTAAACGGAGCAGTTCAAATTCGATGGCGTCAAAGTCGTTGTTAGGAGACAGGTTCTCCAACCTTTTTTGAGCAGTTGCACCAATACTGAATGCAGCCAACCATTCCCGGATCTGGTTAAATTCTAAATCGTGAAGTGTTTGCTGATCAAATCCTTTCATACGGTAAAAATAAGGGCAATTTGGAAGTCCGCAATGGATAAAAGATACTTGCAGTATAATTTTGACCGCAAATACACAAATTTGGAGACGCCTACCTGTCGTCTCTTTTGGATTGCAGGGGCGACGGGTGAGCGCCCTTTTTATTTGCGTATTTGTGGTAGAAAAAAAAGGCGTAATTAATTTTGTTTTTACTTAAATTAATCTGCCAAAAGTCTATTTTTACCGTCTCAATATTCTTTGAAAGGTAAAAAATTTCACTTTTTTCTTTTGAACCATCTTGAACCTCGTTTTAACTTTTTAACTTCTTTATACATGAAACTTCTATCCTTTAACGTGAACGGAATCCGCGCAATTGCAGGAAAATCTTTTTTAACCGACATGAAAGAAATGCAGGCTGATGTGATTTGTCTGCAGGAGACTAAAGCAACAGTGGAGCAGGTACTGGAAACAGTGAAGCCTTTGGGTTATCCCTTCGTTTATGCAAATGAAGCAGGGCGGAAAGGATATTCCGGGACGGCCATTATTTCAAAGACAGAGCCGATTTCGGTGGTTTACGACATGGGAGTTGCTGAGCACGACGAAGAGGGAAGAGTTATCTGTGCGGAGTACGACAAATTTTACCTGATCACGGTTTACGTTCCCAATTCCGGGAGCGAATTATTGCGTTTACCTTACCGCCAGGCCTGGGATGCGGATTTTCTGTTGTATTTAAAAAAGCTGGAAGCGAAGAAGCCGGTGATTGTTTGCGGTGATTTCAATGTGGCCCATAAAGCAATTGATTTGGCGCGTCCAAAAGCGAATTACAATAAATCGGCCGGATATATGCAGGAAGAAATTGACGGAATGGATGCATTCATAGGCAGCGGCTTGATTGATTCCTGGCGTTTACTGAACGGAGACGAGATCAAATATTCCTGGTGGAGTTACCGTGGCGGCGCAAGAGAGAAGAACGTTGGCTGGCGGATTGACTATTTCTTGGTTTCCGAAGCATTTGTTCCCAATTTGAAAGCGGCAACCATCCATAATGAAATTTTGGGATCGGATCATTGTCCGGTTGGATTGGAGTTGAGTTTGTGATTACTAAATAAGAAATAAGCAGGGGCGCGATTAATCGGGCCCCTACTTATTTGGCTGAATTCTTCCAAAATGAAACCTGCCTTTTTCAAAATGAAATTTATCCGTGTTTTTGGCACGAACCACATTCTTTCAAAGTTCTTCTGAAAGGTTTGTCCAGCCTGGTGTTTAAGTTTTTTTAAGAACGTGTTTGCCTTGTGCGGGCACGGATTTGGCCTGTTTGGACTCAAACGTTCAAACTAGCGAAAAATGAAAAAGGTTACGATAATGTTGATAGCATGTACTTCAATATTCGGGATGAATTTGAATGCACAGACGGAATTAAAAGATTTCAGAGGAAACTTAAAATTAGGGGTTAAAGCAGGTGCTAACTATTCCAATGTTTGGGATGAAAGAGCCAATGACTTTGAAGCGAACGGAAAAGCCGGTTTTGTTGGAGGGGCATTCTTACATATCCCGATAGGTAGATTCATAGGGGTTCAGCCGGAAGTTTTGTTTGCTCAAAAAGGATTCCAGGGTTCGGGAGTCATGCTGGGAGAAGACTATTCCTTCAAACGTACCACGAATTACCTGGAAGTGCCGCTTCTTTTCACCTTTAAACCTTCCAGAATAGTTACGATTGTTGCCGGTCCGCAATATGCTTTCCTTTTGAGCCAGGAAGACCGGTTTACTGCCGGATCCAGTTCTGTGACAGAATCCAGGGAATTTGACAACGATATTCGCAGAAATACATTGGGAGCAGTGGTGGGCTTCGATGTAAACGTAAACCACTTTGTGGTGTCTCCGAGAGCAGGATGGGACTTTCAAACGAACCATGGAGATGGTTCCTCATCCGCTCCACGCTATAAAAATCAATGGCTTCAGCTTACACTGGGTTACAGATTCTAGTCTCGAAGCCAATTATTGGTTTGGAAAGCCCGAAGTGATGGAAACAGCTGCTTCGGGCTTTTTTTGTTCATAACCTGTTCATTAACTTGTTGTAACTAATTCTTAAAGTTTCGCTCCAAAGCAAACTTTTGATTCTGTATCTTTGCTAAATGGAAGAACAACAACCGAACAATACCCGAAGGGTAGGTGCTCGTACCAAGAATACAATTTTACCGCTCGCAAATGAAATGGGGAAAATACCACCTCAGGCTATTGATGTAGAACAGGCCGTTCTCGGAGCAATGATGCTGGATAAAAATGCCGTGACAGACACCATCGATATGTTGTCGGCTGAAAGCTTTTACGATCCGAAACACACTTACATTTACGGAGCAATCAGGGAATTATTCGGAACTTCCAATCCGATTGACTTATTGACCGTTGCTGAAAAATTAAAGCAGCGCGGCGAACTGGAAGCTTGTGGAGGAGTTGTTTATTTGTCTTCCCTGACCCAGCGTGTGGGCTCAGTTGCCCATATCGAATACCATGCGCGGATCATTTCCCAAAAACACATTCAGCGCGAAATTATCCGCATGTGTTCCGAAACACTGAGAGATGCTTACGATGAAACATCCGATGTGTTTGAATTATTGACCAAAGCAGAAGGAGCTTTATTCGGGATTGCCGAAAACAATATGAAGAAATCCGTTTCTACCATGAATGTGGTGGTGAGCGAAGCGATTAAGGAAATCGAACAGGCAGCTAAGAACAGTGACGGACTTTCCGGAGTTCCAACCGGTTTCCGGAAACTGGATGAGGTGACTTCCGGGTGGCAGAAATCAGACATGATCGTAATTGCAGCTCGTCCGGCGATGGGAAAAACGGCTTTTGTACTATCCATGGCGCGAAATACCGCTGTTGATTTCAATATGGGAGTGGCCGTGTTCTCCCTGGAGATGTCTTCCGTTCAATTGGTAAAACGTCTGATCTCCGCAGAAAGTATGATTTCGGCAGAGAAACTAAGAAAAGGAAAACTGGAAGAATACGAATTCCAGCAGTTATACAGCCGCGTGACAAAATTGGCGGAAGCGCCGATCTATATTGACGATACGCCCGGATTGAGTGTCTTTGATTTGCGTGCAAAATGCCGTCGATTGAAAATGCAGTACGATATCCAGATGGTGATCATCGATTACCTGCAGCTGATGTCGGCAGGTGGTGGAAAAGGCACCGGAAACCGCGAGCAGGAGATTTCAACAATTTCCCGTTCCATTAAAGAAATTGCCAAAGAATTAAATATTCCGATTATCGCCCTTTCACAGCTTTCCCGTTCGGTAGAAACGCGCGGTGGAGATAAGCGGCCGGTACTTTCAGACTTACGTGAATCGGGAGCGATTGAGCAGGATGCCGATATCGTGGCGTTCTTATACCGCCCGGAATACTACGGAATTACCACAGCAGAAGATGGTTCTTCCAATGAAGGAGTTGGTGAGGTGATCATTGCCAAGCACCGGAATGGCGGATTGGAAAATGTACGGATGCGTTTCGTTGGAAAATATGCGCGTTTCGAAAACATGGAAGATCAGTACAACAATGCCCCGGGCAATGATTTCAATCCGAATGCAATGAGTGCCGGAATGTCTATGAACAGAGGTTTTGACGAATCTCCGAGAACCATTACATTGGGAAGTAACATGAACAATGTTCCGGACGAAGATTTCAACGGACCGGAGGAACCACCGTTTTAACTTTTGACTCACAATTTATGTTGTAAGTCGGACGTTATTTCATTTTTGAATTAAATTTAGTGTCTATCATAAAAGAATTATGAAATTTTTCCTGACAATCGCATTTCTGATCGTTGTTAAAACCGTTTCAGCTTCTTCTATCCTGGTGCCGATGGATGAGAAACAAGCCAATCATTTGAAGGCTTATGGCGTTTCTTTCTGGGTGCTTGAAAACGGAGTGGTGATGGAATGGCTTCTGAATTATCGCGGCGGTTCTTTTTTATTTCCTCATTTGCGGACCATCGAAGAAGAATTGATTATCCGAGGAGTGAGCTATGAGGTAGTCGCCGACGGACAGGTCAATGCCATCCGGACAGAAATTGCCAATCCGGAAGTGAACATGGAAATTGTTCAGTTGGAAAAAGCTCCCAAAATTGCAGTTTACACACCCAATAGTGCTTTGCCCTGGGACGATGCGGTGACGATGGTCCTGGATTATGCCGAAATTCCTTACGACAAGATTTACGATTCAGCAATCGTAATGGGAGTTCTTCCAAAATACGACTGGCTGCATTTGCATCACGAAGATTTTACGGGACAATACGGGAAATTTTACGCTTCCTTTCACCGGGAAGCCTGGTATGTGAACCAGGTTGCTGATGCAGAGAAGTCAGCGGCTGATTTAGGGTTTGCGAAAGTCTCTCAATTGAAACTGGCCGTTGCAAATAACCTGCGGAATTTTGTGATCGGAGGAGGCTTTTTGTTCACGATGTGCAGCGGAACGGATAGTTTTGACATCGCTTTGTCGGCTCATGAAACAGATGTTTGTGAACGGATGTTTGACGGAGATTCCAGAGATCCTAACTGTCAGAACAAATTAGACTACAACATGACCTTTGCGTTTAAGGATTTTATTTTGGTTCAAGATCCGATGGTTTACGAATATTCCAATATCGACGGAACGGAATTGCACCGTTTGCCCGAAAGTCAGGATAAGTTCATGCTTTCAGATTTTTCTGCCAAATGGGATGTTGTTCCAACTATGCTGACCCAATGCCACACCGATGTGATTGATGGTTTCATGGGGCAGACAACCGATTTTAAACGTGATCTGATCAAATCGAATGTATTGGTGATGGGTGAGAATAAAGCATTGAATACTGCGCGCTACATTCACGGCGAACTGGGGCAGGGAACCTGGACGTTTTACGGAGGTCATGACCCGGAAGATTTTCAGCACAAAGTAGGAGATCCTCCAACAGATTTGAATTTGCATCCCAATTCTCCGGGTTACCGTTTGATTTTAAATAATATTTTATTTCCGGCAGCTAAGAAGCAGAAACGGAAAACGTAAAAAAGGTTCCCTTCGACTACGCTCAGTGACCTTTCGATACTCAATAAAAAGGTGGCTTAGTGTAGTCGAAGACACAATATTTCCCCTCCAAAATCCAAAAACCAGTTTCTATCGTATATGAATTATCTACAGTGTGGTAACTGTGAATAGATGTGTTTTAGGTATGGCTTTCCATGAGCCAGATAAATTTAGGGGTTAGGTTTAAGTTGAAACTCCGGTTTGCTTCGGTAAGCCGGAGTTTCTCTTTTGTATAAAAGTGCAAACACTCACGGTTTACTATTGCCGATTCACGAATTACTCCTTACTTTTGTGCTAACTTTTTACAAAAACAAACATAGCATGCAACTGTGGAACACATTTAGTAAGGAGGAATTAGAGCAAAAATTGCGCGAGGCAGGTCACGAGTTGGTGACGATCTCATTCTATAAGTATGCAAAAATTGCCAATCCTCAAATTTTCAGAGATTACTTATACCAATTATTGGACAGCTGCCAGGTTTTGGGACGCATTTATGTGGCCAATGAAGGAATTAATGCACAGATCTCTGTTCCGACAGACCGGTTAAATGATTTTCGCGACAGCCTTTATTCCATTGATTTTTTGGATGGAGTGCGGTTGAATATCGCGGTAGAGGAAGAAGGAGCAGAATTCCCTTTCCTGAAATTAAAGGTGAAAGTTAGAAGCAAGATCCTGGCAGATGGTTTGAGTGATGAATCTTTTGATGTGAGGGATATCGGCAAGCACCTGAAAGCAGAAGAGTTTAACGAACTTACAAAGGACCCGAACACCATTTTGATCGATTTTAGAAATCACTACGAACACGAAGTGGGCCATTTCAAAGGCGCGATTCTACCGGATGTAGACACGTTCCGGGAATCCCTGCCGATCATCGAAGACGCTTATTTGAAAGGAAACGAAGATAAAAACATCGTGATGTATTGTACCGGAGGAATTCGCTGTGAAAAAGCATCGGCCTGGTTCAAGCACCGCGGATTTAAGAATGTACATCAGCTGGAAGGGGGGATCATCAAGTATGCCAATGAGTGTAAGGAAAAAGGATTGGAAAACCGTTTCATAGGTAAGAACTTTGTATTTGATGAACGACGCGGAGAACGCATTACGGACGATATTGTTTCAAACTGCCATCAATGCGGCGAACCGGCAGACGTACATGTGAATTGTGCGAATGAAGCCTGTCATTTACTGTTTATCCAGTGTGAGAAATGTACCGCTAAATACGAAAGCTGTTGTACTCCGGAATGCCAGGAAATCACCCACCTTTCTTTGGAAGAGCAAAAAGCCTTGCGAAAAGGGCTGGACAACAGCAATAAAATATTCAAAAAAGGACGAGCGGAGCATTTGTTGCAGAAATTGAATCAATAAAACAAGTATCTTCGACCAACAAAATCAAGCACGTGGAATTAGCAATTGACTGGACAGTAGATTCACAATTAGTAGACGGATGGTCTACACCGAACTTATACGGATTGTTGTTCGTAGGAGGAATGATCTTCGGATATTACATTATCAAAAGAATGTTTAAATCGGAAGAAATCTCTGAAAAATACCTGGATAAGTTATTACTTTACGTCGTTCCGGCAACCATCATCGGTGCACGTTTGGGACATGTGTTATTCTACGGGCCTTATTGGGACCAATTCGACACGAGCGGAAGATTAATCGAAGAAGGTTATTTTTCACATCCTTTATCCATTTTGAAAGTATGGGAAGGAGGTTTGGCAAGTCACGGTGCAGCAATTATGATCCTGATCATGTTGTATGTTTATTCCAGAAGTGTCGTTCGCAGGCCCATGTTATGGATTTTAGACCGGATCGTAGCTCCGATTGCCATTGCGGGATGTTTTATTCGCTTGGGGAATCTCGTAAATCACGAAATTATCGGAACACCAACAGATCTTCCCTGGGGATTTAATTTTTACAACGCAGGACCTGAATATTTAGTAGGAAATCAGGTTGTTCCGCGTCATCCGGCACAATTATATGAAGCGATTACTTATTTGTTTTCATTCATAGTTCTGATGAGGATGTATTGGAAAACGAGCGCAAAAGCAATTCCGGGAAGATTATTCGGGATGTTCATGATCCTGATCTGGACTGCACGATTTGTTATTGAGTTCATTAAAGTGGGACAAACCTCACGAGATGATGTTTGGGCCTTGAATACAGGACAGTTATTGAGTATTCCCTTCATCCTGATCGGATTGTACTTAACCTTCCGCAAAGTCCCCGAAAAAGAACAAGCCAAATTTGACGAAGCAGTTGCAACACCGCTTCCTTTGAAGTAAAGTTTTTATAGATAAACCTGTAGGGGCGCGATTAATCGCGCCCCTACAGGTTTTATAGCATTCCGGATTTTACATTTTAAATATTGAATTACTAGTCGTATCTTTGCACCTCCGCTGAAGCCCTGGCATAAGCGTTGCACCCCTTTTGGTTGATTTCATGAAAACAAAAACACTTCGTAAGAATAAAGTAAATGTCGTAACGCTTGGCTGTGCAAAGAATACCTTTGACTCCGAAGTTTTGATGGCGCAATTGAAAGCCAATAAATTTGAAGTGGAGCATGAAGCCAAACAAGATGACTCGGAAATTGTCATCATCAATACCTGTGGCTTTATCGGCAATTGGTAACTGAGGTAACAAAATTGAGATCCTA
>CAMLDR010000069.1 GCA_946478775.1 uncultured Flavobacteriales bacterium | reverse complement strand
TTTTCCGGGGGATTTGGGCCATTTACATTCACAGCAATGTGCGGCTGAATATCGGGTTCCTCCAAAAGATCATCGGTTCTCCGGCCCTGCATCACTGGCATCATGACCTGGAACGAGACCGGGGGAATTACGCAAATATTTCTCCGCTGATGGACCTGCTTTTCGGGACCTATGTGTGCCCGGACCACGAACCCGAACATTTTGGGATCAAAGAAGAATTTCCCAGGAATTATTTGGGACAATTGGTTGACCCGATGGTGCCGAAGGGTATTAAAAAAGCTGTTTTAAAACGAGGTAAAAGAAAGCAGGAGGAATCCGAACAGGTCGAATTGGTTTAATTCTGCCCGCTAATCTTGTTGAGACTTATTTCTGTATTCGTAATTAGGCATTCGTAATTGGTAATTAACTGATCTCAATCCCCATAATGCAAACATCATCGATCTGTTCCAGTTCGCCCTTCCAATTGAAGAAAGTAGCTCTCAGTGTATCGATTTGCCGGCTGATGGTTTCGTTGGAAATCTGCAGCAAGAGATTTTTCAGGTTTTTGGCTTTGAATTTTTTGGATTCCGGTCCGCCGAACTGGTCTGCATAACCGTCTGTGATCAAATAGATGCGGTCGCCTTTTTCCAGGTGAACGGAATGTGTTGTAAAAGGCTTCATGTCGAAATGATTCCCGATCGGCTGTTTATTCGGTTTGATCTCAACGATTTCCCGGCTTTCCTTTTTCCAGATCCAAAGCGGGTTGTTTGCTCCTGCCCAGGAAATCTCATTGCTGATTTTATCACGGGTACAAAGGGAAATATCCATTCCGTCCGAAACATCGGGGTGATCTTTGGAGAGTTCGTCCACGATGATCTCGCGGGTTTTATCCAGGATTTCTCCGGGCTTTCTCAAACCAAATTCTTTGACGGAACGGTTCAGCGCATTGTGACAAACCACGCTCATCATTGCTCCCGGAACGCCATGACCGGTACAATCTGCAACTGCAAAGATGATGGAATCTGCCGTTTCTTCCAGCCAGTAAAAATCTCCCGCTACGATATCTTTTGGTTCGTACAGGACGAAATGCTCCGGTAAAATACGTTCACGCAATTGACCGGAAGGAAGAATGGCCGTCTGAATGCGTTTCGCATAGTTTATCGAGTCTAAGATCTCGTGGTTCTTTTCTTCGACCTGGCGGTTTTTTTCCTCAATGACGATCTTTTGTTTTTTGACCTCGTTCCAGCGGCGGTAAAGCACAAAGGAGAAGCCAAGGATCAGGATTCCTACAATGGCAATTGCCCAATTGATGATCAGGGCCTGTTCCTGTTTCTTTTTGTTCTCCAAAGCAGTTGCCAGTTGGTTCAAACGCTGTGTTTCACGCTCTTTATCAAAAGCGTAATTCATTTCTTCCTGTGTCTGCTTGCGGATATTATCCTCATTGGCCAATTCCTTTTCAACCTGGTTAAACAGGTGCAGGTATTCAAATGCTGTTTTAAAATCGCCCTGTTTGTCTCCCAATTCGGAAAGTGACTGGTAAGCAGATTTTAAAATTTCTTTTGCCCCCAGTTTTTTAGCCATTTCAACAGATTCGTTGAGGTATTTTTCAGCTTCACCAAATTGGCGGCTTTTTACTGCTAAAACTCCTAAATTCAGCTTGGAAGTAGCTACTCCCAGGTTTTGATGCATATTTTGACGAATTTCCAGGGCTTTCAGATGATAATACTCCGATTTGGCGAATTCCTTTTTTTCCTGGTAACAAACACCCAGGTTGTTGTAATCGTCGGCAAGCCCGGAACTGTCTTTTAATTTCAGGTCGATGGCCAACGCCCGGTTGTAATACTGAATGGCTTTTTCGTATTTCTCCTGGTTCATGAAAACGATTGCCATATTGTTTACAGAAGCAGAAATTCCTTTCACGAATTTGATCTCCTGTCTTATTTTAAGTGATTTTTGGTGGTATTGAAGGGCTTTGTCGTATTGTTCCAGGTTGTTGTAGACCAACCCGATGTTACTCAGGATATAGGCTTCGTTGTCCCTGTCTTTGATACGTTCTGCCACGCGCAAAGCTTTGAAGAAATGTGCCAGGGCCTGTGAATAATCTCCCTTGTAATCAAATGCAATTCCGATGTTGTTGTTCATCAAACTGGCGATGGAATCGTTCTTGTATTTGGATGCTGTTTTCAAGGATTCTTTTCCATAGCGGATTGCTTTGTCATAATCTCCGTAATACCATCCAAAAGCAATGGCTTCGTTGAGTAGCAGCAGTTTTTTCCGGATGTTCTTTTCTGATTTTCCAAGCCTGTAGACGGAATCAATGCCGCTTGACTGCCCCCAAGAAGGAGCAAAAAGCAGGATTAAAGCAATAGTGAGCAAGGAATTTTTCACATCACAATAATACGGATTTAAGTCATAAGCTTTGTTAAAGCGGAGAAAACATTTCGTGTGTTTTGAGCATTAATCGCAGAAGGGATGTTACTTTTGTGCCTTCGCTGGGTTTAGCTTCAGCCCAAGCATTGCAACACTTTTGAGCATACATGGAAATGGAATTAATCACCACATATATTTGTAAGGACTTTGATATAGGCATTCACAACAACATGTTTGGCGGAAAGCTGATGTCTTTGATTGACGACGCTGCGGGCTCTTTTGCTTCACAAATTTGTGATTCTCCGAACATGGTGACGATTAAAGTAGATGAATTAGTCTTCAAAAAAGCGGTAAAATCAGGATCCATTCTGAAGGTTTACGGAAAAGTGCTGCGTTTCGGGAACTCTTCCATTGAAATGTATATGGAAATCCGTAAACATAATGTATATACCGGAAATCAGGACCTGGTGACACATACCAATATGACCTTTGTGCGCATTGATGAAGAAGGAAAATCCTTGCCCATTGCAGAGTACATTAAGAAACGCCATGCAATGCGCATTGAGAAGTATGGAAAGGCGCTTTTATTGCCAACGGAAGAGGGCTTCTCAACAGAGTAAAAGACTTAATTTTTGGATTTCAGATAAGCTTCCACTTCCTGTAATACTTCCCTTTTTTTTCGCCGGGGAAGAAAAACTTCGAAATCATTGGTCTTCAATCCGATATAACCGGATCCGCCCTGATCGCAGGTAGCAATATCATCTAAATTGATGATAACTGATTGACTTACCCGGAGCAGAAAGGAAACATCACTGCATTCTGATTTTACGTTGCTTAATGATTTCGAGAGCAGAAAAAATTCCCCGTTCTTACAAAAAATAGTGGTATAACCACCCGATTGTCCGATCATATAGGCCACATTTGCACAATCAATGTAATGTGTTTTTTTGTTTTTAATGACGGCAATTTTAGACCGGCCATTGGATTGAATTTTGGCTGATTGAACGAGTTGTTTCTCTGAAATTCGCTTTTTCGCTTTTTCTATTGCGGAGCAAAAGCGGTCTTTATCGATTGGTTTCAATACATAATCGATCACCGAATGTTCGAATGCCTGCAAAGCAAATTGTTCAAAACCGGTAACCAGGATGACTTCAAAAGTCCGTTTTTTGAGTTGCTCTAATAAATCAAAACCCGTACTGTCGGGCATTAAAATGTCCAAAAACAACAAATCCGTCATTGCCTGTAATTGCCTGCTTTCCAAAAAAGTGTTCAAATTGTCCGATTCGCCCAAAATATGGATTTCCGGGTAGTATTTACTGACCATGATCTGGACGATTTCCCGGTTAGCTTGCTCATCATCGATAATATATGCGTTCATATTTTCCCGTGTTGATAGAGTAGGGAGCTGAATGTGAAAGTGACTGTTGTTCCGGAAGTGGAACTGTCTACCTCAATGGAAGCTACCGGCTTTTGAAATTGCTTATTTAATGTGTCAATCCGCTCGTTAATCAATTGATTTCCTTTTGATAAATGTTCTTCCCTTTGATTGGAGGAGTTGAATCCGGGTCCATTGTCACTTAATTCAACAACTAACTCCTGATTTTGATTGATCCGGAAAGAAATTCGAAGTTCCGGATTGTTTTCCTGAAATTTCAATCCGTGCCAGATGGCATTTTCAAGGATAGGCTGCAGGAGCAGGGAAGGAAACCGGAACTCATTCAGCCGATTTTCGGACAAGTGAATTTCCCTTTGAATATGGAACCGGTTCCGGAAGCGCAGTAATTCCAGTTCCAGGTATGCATCTACCAATTGCAGTTCCTGGTTTACAGATATAAACTGTGTTTCACTGTAATAAAGGATCTTGCGCATCAGGAAACTGAATTTTGCCAGGTATTGTGCGGCCAGATCGTTATCTCCTTTTAGGATCAATGCCTGAATTGCTGCCAGTCCGTTGCTTAAGAAATGAGGATTTACCTGTGCTTTTACAGCGAGCAACTTGTATTCGTTGAGTTTGCTTTCCAATTCTGCCCGTTCAGCCATTCTTTTTTTGCGTCTTAGGTTTCTAATTAAACGAAAAGACACTAAAAGTAAAAGGATGACAATCAAATTCAGGAGATAGAACAAAGTGCTTTCCCAAAAAGGTTGATTGACTTTAAAGTGATAATTTATTGGATTTGACAATTCAATTCTTCCGTCAATGACCGGAAAAATATCAAGTTCATAGTTTCCGCTTGGAAGGGATTCGAAATTAAGCTTTGTTCCTTCTGTTTGTTTGATTATTTTTAGTTCCCCCTTCAATTTATAATAGAATCTCAGTTCGTTTGCTGTGAAATTAAGAATATCAAAATCCAATGAAACAGGAGTGTTATATGCTATTTCTTTAGGAAATGTTTTAATTTTTTGATTCCCAATAAGAATTTCATTCAGGATAACCGGGGGTTTTTTGGTTCGATACTTTGAACTGATTTCTTTGATGATCAAATTATCACCTACACAGATGAATAATTTTTTGTTGACCAAGAAAATGTTTTGGATTTCCTGATCAAAGATTTTTTTCCAGGGAGTTTTTTTACTGCCATTGAATGGTTTAATAAAGATTCCCTGGTTTCCAGCAACAATAAGTTGGTTTCCTGAAATAATGGATTTTTTCAACGAAATACATGGCGATTCATACTTTTTAATCAAATGCCCATTCTTAAAATGAAAGATACCTTTGTAACGTGCAGAGAAGAGAAATTCGTTTGGCGACAACTCCTGGATGTGACTGATGTAGTAAGGATATTGAAATAACCGGGAACGGACTATTTTTTTGGAACTTACGTGAAATTCGAAAAGCCCTTCTTCAGTTCCGATTAATACCACGGAGTCATTGAGTTGATGCCGGCATCTGATCAAAGGAGTGGTAACTAGCTTTTCGCCTTTCCTGAAAGTGGTGATGGTAGACCAGCCAAGCGAGTATATTGTTCCCTTTGAAAGAAAAAAGTCGTTAAAGCTATAGGATTCGCTGATCTGTAATTTCACTCTTTTTTTTAGGTCAGGAGCCAGGGAATAAATCCCTTTGATCGAGCAGATGTACCATTTGTCTTTAATGTATTCAATCTGCCGGATCTTTCTGAAACTCAAACGGGTGTCTGTATTTAGTTTAATGGCCTCGTGGATTTTGGTCAGCTGGTTATTCCGGAAATGGAATAATTGACCCAAATCGTTTCCGATAATAGTGGTCTCACCGTTGTTAGATACCTGCGTTGGATGAATACCTTTGTAAAATCGTTCGTTGATATTGGAACAGATGAAAACTCCGTATTTATTCAGAGAAACCGCAATTCCCTGTTTGGTCAAAGGGACTAGTCCGCCAATGACCTGTCCCTGGAAATGGGTTTGTACCCATTTTCCATTTTTATCCAATTCAATAAGTCCGTTAACTGTGGCAAGCCAGATTCGGTTGTGAAAGAACTCTATGAAGAGAATATCCTTGTAAGGAAGCTGTTCTATTCCGGATGAAATTCGGTAAAGTTGTGAGCTGATCAATACGAAAGTGCTTTTTCCAACCCTTACAAAGTCTTCCCGGGAATCGGAAGTGGTTCTTTCGTTAACTAGCAATCGTTGATGCAGATGTTTGAATACAATGGTGTGATTTGGGATGATCACTGATTCGGAAAGGTGTTTTTCAAATGGAAATTCTTTCGAGGAGTCATAAATGAAAAAGTTCTTTGTCTTTTTGGTTGGATACGAACAGGGACGAAGGGTATGGTCTTTGAAACGATAACTGATATACATGCTGTTGGTAAAGATTGTCAAGCCTCTGCGTGACCAATGTAATTTTTTGAAGTGTATATAGTTTGGTAGTGGTTTTGAATGTTTCGGGGTAATTTGTTCAGCTTTGTCTTTCTTTAGGATCAAAAGTTCGTTTTTGGAATTGAACATGTAAACATTCCCTGTGGGGTCTTTTTCAAAATCGTAAATAATTCGTCTTTCGATCGGAAGGTTCAGGCAGATAGGGATGAATTTTTCACCGTCAAATTTCATGGGTCCATATTGAGTCCCTACGATGAGGTAGCCTTCCTTGCTGTAATTGATATCATAACATTCGTTGGAAAGTAATCCGCGTTCTGTACCGAGATATTTGCCGTATAGTTCCTGTGCTTTGAGTTGACCGGAACAGCAAATGAGAAGAGTTATTAATACGCGGAGATTCATGTTGCAAGAATAAATAAAAAAAGCAAACCGTCTCAAATTCAATTTGAGACGGTTTTGTCTGTTAGAGGTTGGGTATACTTATTCTTTGATCAGTTTGTGAGTCATGAATCCGCTTTCCGTGTGAAGTTTCACGAGATACATTCCATTTGGCTGATCTGAGAGATCAAAACGGGAAACACTTGCATTTTCAGCGATTGTGATTGATCGGATCAATCTTCCCTGTGCGTTGTAAATCAATATTTCAGTGACAGTCAAATCCTTCAGATCGATAGTAAACACTCCACTTGTCGGATTCGGATGAATCAACGAGTTAATTGTGTGTTCACGTTCGATTACTGTTCCATCTTGCTGAACCATTCCTGCAGAACAAGTGACTGTGTGAACGGTTGATCCTTGCTGTGAACAGGTATCGTAAACAAGGTATTGAATTTCATAGGTATGTCCCGGGATAAATGCATATCCGCCAAAAAGGCATGGGTTGTTATTTTCCCAGGATGGATCTGAATATGCGGGTGTGCCTAACGTAAGATCAGTAATAAACCAATTGCCATGGAAATTGTTCCCGCTGCTGACAACCGGCGTCGCAGTTACATAGAATTCTGGTTGTCCGGTTTGGCAATTTACCTGTAAACTGAATTCTGAATTCAATGCTGCTCCAATGGAAACACTTCGGACAACAGTATCGCTGAATAACAACATATCACATGGTCCGAAAGCCAACCGGCGATAAAAAGTGGTTGCGTACAACACCGGAGGGGAGAAATTCAACGCAGTAGCAGCTGGCGTTACGTTTGTCCAGGTTACTCCATCCGGAGATTCTTGCCATACATAGGTAAAGGCGTAGAAATTATTAGGGCCGCTCGCAGGGGCAGTAGATAAAATGGATGTAGGAATGCCTCCGCAAGGTGCTTTTGCATCTTTTTCGATCAAACCGCCAGTGAAAGTCATAAGAGATAAACAGTCATTGTCGATTGTTCCTGTTAAGCTTCTATCGTCTCCTCCCCAGGAAGTATTCCCGTGTTGAAGGACCATTAAGTCTTCCGTCACATTCGGATTGATGTCGAAACATTGTGGAGAACCCGCGATATGCACTGTTCTTGTAAAGTCCGTATATGCTGAAATACGTCCGTGTGTTCGATCCAGGCGCTCCAGGGTAATGAAGTATTCAACCCCTTCTGAAAGAAGAATTCCGGCTGAGTTGATCCACGGATCGTTGTCGTTTTTTGAACCCCCCATCAATCTGAATGTGTTGATGTTATTGGTATGATTTGTTGATAAGAACATGGCTGAAATTGCGTCCTGGTTGGTAGGTACCCAAGGAGCACCATTGGAGCCGGAAACAGGATCAAGTGTTCCTGCCGTTAAAGATGCCAGGTGGTGCCCCGGGCCTCCTGTACCAAAATCAGTAAAGATAAAGTCGAAATCCAACCTCCAGCTGTTTGTCATGTCTACATTGTGATTTGTGAACATCCGATTGCTTGCGGCATCAAAACACTCGTCGTAATTGAATGTACCGTTTGAAATGTTCACATCAACTCCTTCCGTCGTCCATCCGGCACCATCGGTAAAGTCGGTTGAAAAATCGCAGCTTAAGCTGTTGCAGGTAACTACGTTAACAGTTACTGTATTGGAGTATTTTGTTACATTGCAGGGTGCAGGATGTATAGTTGCTCTTCTGTAGATGGTGTTGGTAGTAATACCTGTCGGAGGATCGTAGGTAACAGCATTTGCCCCATTGATAATTTGCCAGGTGATGCCGTTATCTGTTGAGAATTCCCATTGGTATGTTACGTTCGGATTGCTTGAAGTTGCCAGTGACATAAACGCATCCGGATTACCTGTTTCATTACACACTTCCTGATTTCCCGCAATGGTTTCAACACTAGCAAAATTGGTCAGTGTAGTATTGTCGATCGAACCGGTTAATCTTCGTCCGGATCCTCCCCAGCAGGTGTTTCCGTGCTGGATAGTTGTAAGATTGGTAGTTATAAACTTGGATGTAGCGAAGCACTGAGGTGAGTTTGCGGCGTGCACTGTTCTGGCGGGGTCCAGGAAGGCAGATACGCGTGCCTGGGTTAGACTGAGACGTTCCAGGCGCAAATAATAAATTTTTCCACTGGACAAAACAATTCCTGCGGAATTAAACCAGGCATTGTTGTCATTTTTTGAAGTTCCTACCAAGTGAAAAGTACTGGGGGTAGTGGTGCCATTAGTGGAATAAAACATCATGGCAATGGCATCCTGGTTGGTTGCAACATAGGTGTTCGTTGAAACAGGGTCCAATGGGCCTGCGGTAACTGATGCAATGTGATGTCCCGGACCATTAGGTCCTACAGCGGTAAATTGAAATTCGGTTTCAAGTACCCAGTTGTCGGATAAGGTCAATCCATGGTTAGCATGAACCCTGTTGGATTGCCCGTCTGCGCAATTGGAATACTGGACAACTCCCGTATTAATTGAGATACTACTATTGTTTCCAACTGTTGTCCAAATGCCTTGAGCATTGAAATTTTCTGAAAACTGTGCGTGTGTGTTCCAAGCTAGAAACAGACCCGAAAGAACGGTGAGCGTTTTTTTTATCATGTGATTAATTTGAATAATGATGCCTACTCGTAAGCTTTTCGGCGACCGCTGTTGTTTTACAAATGAGTTGCAGGTTATTTTCATTCGTTTAAAGCAAAGAGAAGGCATTTTTTATTTTCCGGAATACCAAATAATGGAGTTTTTGACCACTTTATGTATATGTAGATTAATTTCGCTTTCCAGGGGGAAAAGTATCTGGAAATTGAGTTATCTTTGGGAACTTAAAAATCGAAAAAAACACAGGTTGATATGGAGCAGCAAGCACCCTACAAATCCAAAAATAACATCCGCATTGTAACGGCAGCATCTTTGTTTGATGGCCATGACGCAGCAATTAATATCATGCGCCGCATCATCCAATCTACAGGTTGTGAAGTGATCCATCTGGGGCATGACCGATCAGTAGAAGAGGTAGTTGATACGGCTATCCAGGAAGATGCACAGGCAATTGCGATGACATCTTACCAGGGTGGACACACCGAATACTTCAAGTACATGCATGATTTATTGAAAGAGAAGGGTGCACCGCATATTAAGATTTTCGGTGGAGGAGGAGGAACCATTCTTCTTTCCGAAATTGAGGAATTACAGAATTACGGAATCACGCGTTTATACCACCCGGATGATGGACGTTCATTGGGTTTACAGGGAATGATAAACGATCTGGTTGAACGATCAGATTACCCGATTGGAGACGTTTTGAATGGTGAAATCAATCATTTGGCTGAAAAGCATGTTCCGTCCATTGCCCGTTTGATCTCTGCTGCAGAGAACTACCCGGAGATGGCAGCTCCGGTCATGGAGCAGGTGCATCAGATGGCTGCAAAGAATGATGTTCCTGTCTTAGGGATCACCGGTACGGGAGGATCAGGAAAATCTTCGTTGGTGGATGAATTGGTACGCCGGTTCTTAATGGATTTCACGGACAAGCAAATCGCCGTGGTTTCTGTAGATCCTTCAAAACGTAAAACAGGCGGAGCTTTACTGGGGGACCGGATTCGTATGAATGCGATCAAGAACAGCCGCGTTTATATGCGTTCATTGGCTACACGTCAGTCTAACCTGGCATTATCCAAGCACGTAGCAGAAGCCATTCAAATTTTAAAAGCCGCAAATTACGATCTGATCATCCTGGAAACTTCCGGGATCGGACAATCGGATACAGAAATCTTAGACCATTCAGATGTTTCTTTGTATGTCATGACTCCTGAATACGGAGCTGCAACACAGTTAGAGAAAATCGATATGCTGGATTTTGCAGATGTGATCGCATTGAATAAATTCGATAAAAGAGGAGCTTTGGATGCATTGAGAGATGTGCGTAAGCAATACCAGCGTAATCACAACCTATGGGAAAAACCGGTAGATGAAATGCCTGTTTTCGGAACGATTGCTTCTCAGTTCAACGACCCCGGAATGAATACTTTGTATAAAGTGGTCATGGATAAGGTGAAAGAGAAAACGAGCGCACCTTTGGATTCAAAATTTGAGATCACGAAAGAAATGTCTGAAAAGATCTTTGTGATTCCACCCGACAGAACACGTTATTTATCGGAAATATCTGAAAATAACAGAGGATTTGATAAATGGGTTGACAAACAAGTGGAAGTTGCAGAAAGACTTTACGGATTGACAAAATCAGTTGAAACGATCGCAGCCAGTTCAATGGAAGATAAAGACCGACTGGTAAAAGGTGTTCAGGAAGCTTTAGAAAACGAAAAACGAAATCTGGATCCGCATAATTGGGATATTATCCAAAATTGGGAAGCTAAAAAAGCAACCTACACTGCTCCGGAATTTATTTTCAAAGTGCGCGATAAGGAATTGAGAATGGCTACGCATACGGAATCCTTGTCTCATACACAGATTCCAAAAGTAGTTTTACCTAAGTATAAATCCTGGGGAGATATTTTACGCTGGTCTTTGCAGGAAAATGTTCCCGGAGAATTCCCGTATACTTCGGGCTTATTCCCTTTCAAAAGAGAAGGAGAAGATCCTACACGGATGTTTGCCGGTGAAGGTGGTCCGGAAAGAACAAACCGCCGTTTCCATTACGTGAGTCTGGGAATGCCCGCAAAACGTTTGTCTACTGCATTTGATTCGGTTACTTTATATGGAAATGATCCCGACATGAGACCGGATATTTATGGTAAGGTAGGGAATTCAGGGGTTTCGATCTGTTGTCTGGATGATGCTAAAAAGCTGTATTCTGGATTTGATCTGTCACACCCGGCGACTTCGGTTTCCATGACCATTAACGGGCCTGCTCCGATGCTTCTTGGTTTCTTCATGAACGCAGCAATTGATCAAAATTGTGAGAAATACATCAAAGCAAACGGTCTCGAAAAAGAGGTTGAAGCTAAAATCGCAACTATATACAAGACAAAAGGAGTTGAAAGACCGAGTTACCAGGGGAAACTTCCTGAAGGAAATGATGGTTTAGGCCTGATGCTTTTGGGAGTTACCGGAGACCAGGTTTTACCGGCTGATGTTTACCGGGAAATTAAAACCGAAACATTAAAACAAGTGCGTGGAACTGTTCAGGCAGATATTTTGAAAGAAGACCAGGCTCAGAATACCTGTATTTTCTCTACTGAGTTTGCTTTGCGTTTGATGGGGGATGTGCAGCAGTACTTCATTGAGAAGCAAGTTAGGAATTTCTATTCCGTTTCTATTTCAGGGTATCACATTGCAGAAGCAGGGGCAAACCCGATTACCCAACTGGCATTTACATTGGCTAATGGGTTCACCTACGTAGAGTATTACCTGAGCCGAGGAATGGACATCAACGATTTCGGTCCGAATTTATCCTTCTTTTTCTCGAATGGAATTGATCCGGAATATGCGGTGATTGGCCGTGTGGCAAGAAGAATCTGGGCAAAAGCTTTGTCAAAGAAATACGGTGCAAACCCACGTGCTCAAATGTTGAAATATCATATTCAAACTTCCGGACGTTCATTGCATGCACAGGAAATTGATTTCAATGATATCCGAACGACCCTGCAGGCATTGTATGCGATCTACGATAATTGTAATTCACTGCATACAAATGCATACGATGAAGCCATTACCACACCAACGGAAGAGTCTGTGCGCAGAGCAATGGCCATTCAATTGATTATCAACCGCGAATTGGGGTTGGCGAAAAATGAAAATCCGCTGCAAGGTTCATTTATCATCGAAGAGTTGACTGATTTGGTGGAAGAAGCAGTTTTGTCGGAATTTGACCGGATTACAGAACGCGGCGGAGTTTTGGGAGCAATGGAAACCATGTACCAGCGTTCGAAAATCCAGGAAGAATCCTTATACTATGAAACGCTGAAGCACAATGGCGAATTCCCGATAATCGGGGTGAATACGTTTTTAAGTTCCAAAGGTTCGCCTACAGTAGAGCCTAAAGAAGTGATTCGTGCTTCAGAGGAAGAGAAACAATATCAAATCACGATGCTGGAAATCCTGCATTCAAGCCACAAGGATAAACTGGACGAGCTGCTGAATGAACTTCAGCGCACGGCAATCCAGAATAAAAACATCTTTGAACAATTGATGGAAGTATGTAAATACGCGTCTTTAGGACAGATTACGAAATCCTTGTTTGAAGTGGGAGGACAGTATCGAAGAAATATGTAACCGGATTTTAATCAGATACATACTTATCCCTTCTTTTGCTCAAGCAGAAGAGGGGATTTTTGTTAATAAGACATTGATATAATCAAAAACGGAAAAATTCAGGGAAGCTGATTTTTCGAATCAGTTTTTCCTGAATACTGGTGAAATGTTAAATTTTTAATTTATTTTTTGTTAATTTTTAATACATAAATGTTGGATTTATTTATAAATACCATCTAATTGATTATTTTATTCTTTTCGTTGAGCATTTTCAATGTTAAAAAATGAACAAAATGTTTTTTGGCCCTTAACGTTTTGGTTATAGTTTCTTTACGATTTATTTGATTTACATTTAGGGTGTTATAGAACTATTATACTATGAAATTACTACTACTAAAGGGAGCTCTCACCCTTGTCTTGGTGCAGTTTTGGTCCGGCTCTAATGGACAAACTGTCGCTCAGCAATTAAATGCTGAGGAAATTTCGAATCGTGTTGCATACGTGCATGGAAACGATTTCGTGCTAAATAATCCAACTTTAGTTACTGCATTCGGTAAAGTTATGACTGACCGCATTGAGTATCGGGTTGCTGTGCAGAATGACAATGAAAAGTATCCTTTGCTTTCATCCATGGATTTATTTTCCAAAGCAAACCCAACGATCCAGGGTGCTGATTTTGAAAATTTCGATGTGAATACGTTTAATCCTTTAGTTTACAACCTGGATTTCTTCTCAGACAGAACGTTAGTTTATCGTATTGATAACACGTCCTATATCATGATTGTTAAACCTATTTCAAACAACTGATAATCATGATAAACTACTCTATACTTCGAAATTTTTTAATGGTTTTTTTGGTGTCTTTGAGCACTTGTTTTGCTTGGGCTCAGGGTGGAGATACCCCTTGTACGGCTACTCCGATTACACCTTCTGCGGCCTGTTCTTATAGTATTAGCGGAACAACTGTTGGACAAAGTTATCAGAACAATGCCAATAATGGAGGAACTCCCACGTGCGCTAGCCCGGGAACTCCGGATGTTTGGTTTTCGTTTACAACGACTGTTGCGGGGAATTATACCATTGATATGAGTGCAGGTACGATGACTGATAGCGGTTTAGGAATCTATGGCGGTGCGGCCTGTAATTCATTGACGCAGATTAGCTGTGACGACGACAGTTCTCCAAACGGTGCAATGTCTATGATTACTGCTTCGCTGGCCGCAGGTACTACTTATTATCTGCGTGTTTGGCAGTTCAATACCGGAACAGGTACTTTTAGTATGTGTGTTACAACACCGCCACCAGCACCCGCAAACGATAACTGTGCAACAGCTACATCAGTAACACACGAAGCAAACGGATCTTGCACGACTGTAAATAGTACGGTATTGGGTGCTACCAGTTCCGGGATTGCAAATTGTGGAGGAACCGCAGATGATGATGTTTGGTTTAGTTTTACTGCAACCAATGCCACTGCAATTATTAACCGTACAACTACAGGTGGCTGGGATTCAGGGATTGAGATCTTTGCAAGTACGGGAGCTGCTCCCGGAACATGTATCGGTGCTTCTCTTGGATGTCAGGATGCTGAAACGGCCTTCATTGTTCCGGGTTTAACAGTCGGAATGAATTATTACGTGCGCGTTTACTCCTGGGGTTCCGGATTCACACCTTCTAATCCGGCATTTACTTTGTGTGTGACTGCTCCGGCTGCAGGTTCAATCATTATGACGAACGGATCTACAACAGCTTGTACCGGTACATTCTATGATTCCGGTTATACGAGCAATTACAACAACAGTTCAACGCAAGTATTCACTATTTGCCCCGGAACAGCAGGAGCAAAATTAAGAGCTATTTTTAGTGCCTTTCAAACGGAAACAACTCCGGATATATTGCAGATTTTCGATGGAAATTCAACAGCTGCTCCGCTTTTGGGAACCTACAGTGGAACAACAAGTCCCGGAACAGTTACTGCTTCTGCAAGTAATGCAAGCGGATGTTTGACATTCCGCTTTGTTTCCGATGGTTCAGTTACGTTTCAGGGGTGGACAGCTGCAATTTCATGTATTATTCCTTGTCAAACGATTACTTCCAACTGGGTTAGCTCCAATGAGGCGCCAGCAGGTGACGGGATTATTCGCATTTGCCAGGGACAAAGCGTCAACTTAGTCGGGAGCGGAACATTTGGAACTTCCGGGGTGGGAGCAACTTATTCCTGGAATATGGGAAATGGTGCTTCAGTAAGCGGTGCAAATATCAATTACACCTATCCTGCTGCGGGAAGTTATTTGGCTAATTTGATTATTACAGATCCGAACGGTTGTACCAATACAAATTATATAAACCGCAATATCCAGGTTTCAACAAATCCAACGATTTCAACATCTGCAACACCTTCCACATTATGTACTAACCAAACATCGGCTTTGGCAGCAACGGTTACCATGAATCCTTATACCGTAAACTGTACGCCGCCGGTTTCCGGAACAACTTTCTTGCCGGATGGAGTGGGAGTACCTTATTCTACTTCCATCACAACGAATTGTTATAGTCCCGGAGCAATTGTAACTGCTGCTTCAGACATTACAAATATTTGCCTGAATATGGAGCATTCCTTCTCAGGAGATTTGTCGATGGCAATTATTTGTCCGAATGGACAGACGACCAATTTGATTACCTATTCTTCAGGAACCGGTTCCGCAAACCTGGGAACTCCCTGGGCAACAGGAACTGTAGACGGAAGTTCTACAGTAACTACTCCAGGTGTCGGAGCTAATTACTGTTTTTCGTCAACGGCGGCTACTACTTGGGCAACTAGCCCGGTTACCGGAGGAACATTTACAAACGGGAATGGTCCCGGAACTTATACCGATTCCTACATTCCGGCAGGAACTTATTTGCCGATGCAAACTTTCAATAGTCTAATCGGATGTCCGTTGAACGGAAACTGGACTATTACGGTAACGGATAATTTGAATTCCGATAACGGATATATCTTCAACTGGGACATCAATTTCAATGCGGCATTGCTTTCAGCAGCTTCGTTTACACCAACCATTGTTTCACAGGGATGGGTAGCTGCTCCAACGCTTTCAACTACGGGTACAACCACAGCAAACGTTACCCCAACGAATGTGGGAACTCCTTGTTTCTCTTACAGTGTAACGGATAACTTTGGGTGTACATACACGGCTCCACAATGTATTACCGTGAACTGTGGTTCTTCTTTGCCAATCGGTTTGGTGAGTTTTGATGCAACGGCAGTAGACAATCAAGTGGTGGTATTGAAATGGGAAACCAGTTCGGAGCAAAACAACGATTACTTTGTGATCGAACGCTCCCTTAGTGGTTTTGACGGTTGGGAAGAGATCGCAATCGTAGACGGAGCAGGGAATTCTCAATCCGCAAACAACTATTCCACGAACGACCAGATGCCATTGAACGGCGTGTCTTATTACCGATTGAAACAAGTCGATTTTAACGGGCAGCAGCGTGTTCATGAAATAGAATCGGTTTATATTGACATTGCAGGAGTTAGCGATTTGGTTATTTTCCCGAATCCTGCAACAGGTTTGGTGACTTTGAAAGGAGACATTGTTTCATTGAGCACTTTTAAATTACTCAACGCAATGGGGCAGGATGTGCGCATGAATGTTTCCTCTTACAAACAAGGAGACGGATCATTGGTTTTGGATATTTCTTCACTGAGATCGGGAGTTTACCTGATAAAAAATGGATCCAGGGTGTATTCTTTGGTAAAACAATAAAATCAGTTTTTCATGAAAAGTTGGGGCGGTCCGTCATTTGACGGATTCCGCCGCAACTTTTTTAAATTTATTCCCTATTTTGTAATCAAATTAATGAAAGATGAAAAATCTGATTGGAATAGTGGCTGGTTTATTTTTGGTAGGCAGTTTAGTTTCCTGTGGTGGGGAACCAGAGAAGGTAAAAGTGGACGTGTCAGAAAAAACGCCCGAGTACAAAGCATATGATTTGGTGCAGAATCTGGAAATCGTGAAAGAATATAAGGCTCACGTCGAAGCGAAGAACCAGTCCATTTCCCTGAAATTAAGTAAGGAACGCCTGAATGGGAAAAATGGTTTTTATTGGTTCCAGGTTATCCAGCATGTGGGAAGTTCCAATATTGTAAAGATGAACATTAAAGTGCGTGAGGACAGCTTTAAAGTGGCCATAATGGATGAAGATACCGGTTTTGATTTGACGCCGGAAGAATATAAGAAGAAGTTTCCGTTTAAGTAATTTAGATTCGATCCAAAACATACCGGATCAGCTCATTCATCTCTTTTTCGTATCCTTTACTGAATTCCATGCGCGGTCTGTTTGCAATTCCCAGGCAAATAGTCATGCATTCATGTCCCATCGCTTTCCCCAAGGCAAAAAGGGCAGAGCTTTCCATTTCGAAATTAATTACCCGGTGCTCTCCGAAAGCGAATTGCTCCAGTTTTTCATTCACATCCGAAGTCCGTGTTCCCAGACGAAGTGATCTTCCCTGAGGAGCGTAAAACCCGGAGCTTGTAACCGTTATTCCTTTAGTTACTTTTTCACCGTCCAGTTTTTTTAACAGGGAAGAGGAGCCTTCCGAGCAGTATGGCGTGATTTCATTCGGGAATCCTACGAAAGTATCCAATGAATCTGCAATGGCTTTTTCGGTCTCATTAAATGAAATCGGATAGAAATGAGCTACGTTGTCAATTCCTACAGCATGACTTGATAAAATATAGCTGTGAACATCAATATCCGCCTGAAGGATCCCGCAGGTTCCAATCCGGATTAAATTTAATGCGGTTAATTGGGACTTTTCTTCCCGGTTCTTCAGATCAATGTTTACAAGGGCATCCAGTTCATTGATTACAATGTCGATATTATCCGTCCCGATCCCGGTTGAAAGTGCTGTTATCTTTTTTCCTTTATAAGTTCCTGTATGACAAACAAATTCCCGGTGTTTGGACTGATGGGTGATTTCATCGAAAAAAGCGGAGATTGCCGCTACACGGTCCTGGTCACCAACCAATAAAATAGTGTCAGCTAAGTGTTCAGGGGAAATTCCCAAATGATAGACATTTCCCTTTGAGTCCAATACCAGTTCAGATGCAGGATACTTCATTTTAATGGAGAATTGAAAATTTTAAAAAATGTAAAAGATAATAAGAATTGACAAGTTTAAGACAGAGAACTCATGTGTTAGCACAATTATGTCTTTTCATTCCGATAGTTATCGGAACTACATTTTCAATTGTCAATTATTTTTTGATGCTCCCGAATACTTTGGAAAGCAGGTCTGTAACACGTGCAGCCGGATCCAGTCGGATCTTGTTCTCTTCTTTTTCAACCATTTGGAACAATCCCGCAATGGCTCTTTCAGTAATGTACTGATTTAAATCGGGGTTGATCTTTTCACCTCCTGTCAGGCTCATCGCGCTGTTGTACTTGGTAATGATCGGGTTCCAGTATTCCGTCAACTTAACTTTAGCGATTGCATCCTTTACTTTGGGAGAGAATGCTGCTACTAATTTTGAAGTCGTATTGTCTTTCAGGAAGCGTGTTGCTGCCCCGTTGCCACCATTTAAAATACTGAAACCGTCTGAGATACTCATATTCAGGATTGCATCCTTGAAAATAGGTAAAGCTTCCTTAGTAGCTTCTTCAGCAGCTCTGTTTAATGTTGTTTCAAATTTCTCTACTTGTCCGCTAAGTCCCCAATCCATTGCTTTCTGTCTTACTTTCAGAGCATCCGGAGGGAAAGGCAGGCGGATCGATTCGTTTTTAAGGAAACCATCCGTTACCGAGGTTAAATTCACTGAATTTTGGATTCCTACCGTTAAAGCTTCTTTCAAACCGGAAATAACTTCCGAATTGGTTAATGCCGGAGCTGTATTTGTTCCTGTATTTAGCGAGCCCGCAGCTTCTTTTACGGCATCACATGCTTGTAAGCCAATTATTAGAGTAATTAAAGCTAAGATTGTAGTGAATTTTCTCATGGATTATTTTTTATGTTCAAACTTAAGAATAATTTTGTCCATAGCTCAAAAACAGTACCATGATTAATATCGAAATAATTTCTATCGGAGACGAACTCTTAATCGGACAGACCATTAATACAAATGCTTCCTGGATGGGAGGGCAATTGGCGCTTAATGGAATTAAGGTTTCTCATGTGGTGACTATTTCAGATACGGGAGAGGCAATTACTACAGCTTTGCAGGAAGCCAATAAGAGAAGTGAGGTTGTTTTGATCACCGGTGGATTGGGACCTACAAAGGACGACATTACAAAACACGTACTTTGTTCTTATTTCGGAACGAAACTGGTGATGGACGAAGCTGTGCTGAACCATGTGGAATCATTCTTTAGTAAAAGGAACCGCCCGATGCTTGAGACCAATAAGCTGCAGGCAATGGTTCCGGAAGGGTGTGAGGTTTTGTTCAATGAGCAGGGAACAGCTCCCGGGATGTGGTTCGAAAAAGACGGGACGATCTTTGTTTCGATGCCCGGGGTTCCTTATGAAATGAAATATTTGATGGAAACACATGTCATTCCGCGTTTGATTAAGAAGTTTCCGGTCAAAAAACTGGTTCAGAGAACCTACCTGACACAAGGAATCGGAGAATCGTTTTTAGCAGAGAAATTAACCGATTGGGAAAACCAATTGAGAAGCGAAGGCCTGGACCTGGCGTACCTGCCTTCTCCGGGAATGGTCAAGCTGCGAATTAGTTCGGCATCCGGAGATCAAGTCCGTGTGGCAGATTTCGGAGAGGAATTGAAGAAAATGATCCCGCTTTATTTGTATGGAGAGGAAGAAGAGACCTTGCCTGAAGTGGTGGGGAAACTGCTGCAAAGCAGAGGGGAAACAGTTGGCACAGTGGAAAGCTGTACGGGAGGAAGTATCATGGCCGGCCTGACAAGTATTTCAGGATCTTCGGCTTATGTTTCAGGTGGATTCATCACATATAGCAACGATTTAAAGATCAAATTAGCACATGTTCATCCCGAAACCTTAGAAAATTTTGGAGCTGTATCAGAAGAAACCGTTTTGGAAATGGCCGCCGGCGGAAAGAAAGAATTGGAAGTTGACTGGTGTGTTTCGGTTTCGGGAGTTGCCGGACCTTTAGGGGGAAGCGATGAGAAACCGGTAGGTACTGTTTGGATCGCAATTGACGGGCCTTCCCGAAAGTTTTCAAGAAAGTTTCTTTTCGGAACAGACAGGCAAAGAACAGTGCAAATGACGGTATTGACAGCGTTAAATTTACTGCGCTGCGAAATTTTAGGAATAAATATTGAAAAAAAGCAAGATTAATGTTGCTTAATTGTGGGAATTTGCTTTTCTTTGCACCCGCTTTTAGAATAAGGAAAAAATAAAATAGCAATGTCACGAGTTTGTCAATTAACAGGAAAGTCGGTAATGGTAGGGAACAACGTTTCTCACTCAAACCGCAAAACAAAACGCAAGTTTTACCCGAACTTGTTAACTAAAAAGTTCTACGTACCAGAAGACGATATGTATGTTACATTAAAGATTTCTGCGTCAGCTTTGAGAACTATTAATAAGAAAGGTATTTCTGCGTGTTTGAAAGAAGCACGTGAAAAAGGTTTTTTAAAGT
>CAMLDR010000068.1 GCA_946478775.1 uncultured Flavobacteriales bacterium | reverse complement strand
AAATAAGTATTTCCTGCACTGGAAGTCAGAGTTACTGACCCACCGGCACAAAATGTGGTTGAACCGCTTGGAGTAATCGTTGGAGCAGCCGGTAAAGCGTTAACAGTTACAGGAGTTGGAGCACTTGCGGTACTTTGACAACCAGCAGGGTTTGTTACCTGAACAGTATACGAACCTGCGGTTGTAACATTAATAGAAGCTGAAGTTGCTCCAGTTGACCACAAATAAGTATTACCTGCACTGGAAGTTAACGTAACTGAACCACCTGCACAGAATGTGGTTGCACCACCTGCAGTAATAGTTGGAGTAGCTGGTAAAGCGTTAACCGTTACAGGTGTTGGAGCACTCGAAGCGCTTTGACATCCTGCGGCATTTGTTACCTGGACAGTATAAGTACCTGCTGTCGTTACGTTGATGGAAGCCGAAGTTGCTCCCGTCGACCATAAATAAGTATTTCCTGCACTGGAAGTTAATGTAACCGAACCACCTGCACAAAAAGTGGTTGCCCCTCCGGCAGTAATCGTTGGGGTTGCCGGAGCAGATCCCATTGTTACAGTAACCGGAGCAGAATTTGCAGAGGTACATGATCCGTTGTCCAAATGAACAAAGTATGAACCGGCACTGCTAACAGTAATTGACTGTGTGGTAGCTCCGGTTGACCAGATATTATTAGTTGCTGAAGAAGATGTAAGAGTTACAGTTCCGCTCGGACATAAAGTGACAGGTCCGGCAGGTGAAATAGTTGGAGTGCTCAAAGAGGCTGCAACTGTTACAACAATTGAATTGGAGGTTAGGGTAGGGCAGCCTCCAACAATATTTTGGACCGAATATGTTCCGCCTGTTGATACCGTGATAGAAGGAGTAGTGGCTCCGTTTGACCACAATAGATTGGTAGTTACACTGGAAGTCAATACTACAGATCCCCCGGTACAGAAGGTTGTTGGTCCGCCTGCAGTAATAACCGGAGCCTGACTCGCGGTTACTGTGATTCCTGTTGATTGAGGAGAAGTACATCCTGCGCTTGTGTATTCTACTGTGTAAACGCCCGGTGTTGTAGCCGTGTAATTTTGGTTGGTAGCACCCGAAATAAGTACTCCACCTTTATACCATTGGTTTCCGCTTGCCTGGGAAGAAGTTAAGATGACATTACCGCCGCTGCAGAAAGTCGTTGGTCCGCCAGGAGTAATGGTTGGCGCTGTTGGGCCGGGTGTTACAGTTACGTTGATCGTATCTGAAGTAGCCTGGCACCACTCGCTCCAGGAAGAAGAAGTTGAAACTGAATAAATTCCTGTTGCAGTAACCGAAATAGCAGGAGTAGTTTCATTGTTCGGATTCCAATCATACCATTGCGAAGCGGGTGAAGAGGTAAGCGTTACATTGTTCCCGCTGCAAAAAGTAGTAGGTCCGCCCGCAGTGATAACGGGAGTGGTGTTTAAATGTAATGTAAAGCTGTTTGATCCTTTGTTTGGAATAATAACGTCTATTCTCCCATCATTGTTAAAATCTGCAGCAGCTAAACCGGATGCATCCAGTTCGGAAGTAAAACCTACTGTGGGGAGGGATACAACATATCCTGTATTGGTACCAAAAGTAGTAGCAACCCCCGCAAATAAAGTTCCCGCTGCGCCAGAGTTGTTGAATACTGCTATAACATCTAATTTTCCATCGTTGTTGACATCCGCGATTTTAACCCCGGCAACCGAGCCTGATCCGACACCCGTAGTTGAAGTGGCAATAATATTTGTATTGTTTGTAGCAGAAAGAGTGGTGTTAGTAGGATCGAATACTTTTCCTACTTCTCCGTTTCTCCCTACAATCAGATCTTTGTCTCCGTCTCCGTCTAAATCCGCAGCATCCATAGAGGTAGCAGAATTCCAATACGCTCCTGCAACACCGATGTTTCCATTTGCTGTGAAGCCACCTGATCCATTCCCTTTAAATCTTAGGAGCTGTGCATTGGCAGCTGCGTTGTGACCTACTATTACATCATTGGAACCATCCAGGTCGTAATCTAGAATAGCTATGGCGTGAGGGGTGATATTCGTTGGGGTCGCAGTTGAAGCTCCAAACGAAGTGGCTCCACTTGCAATTAATGTTGAAAAGTTCGAACTTCCGGAGTTAGTAACCACTATATCAGCAAAAGCATCTCCGTTCAAATTCCCGATTTTTGCCTGGACAGGCGTTGTGCCCACCGCATAGTTTGTAGCTGCTGAGAATGTTCCGCTTCCGGTACCATAATAAACACTGATATTGTCACTCCCGCTGTTTACGACAACCAAATCCATGGTTCCGTTGTTGTTCAGGTCTGCTCCGATGACATAAACCGGAGTGGTTCCTGTAGCAAAGGTTGCACCTGCAGTGAAGTTACCTGCACCATTGCCCAAATAGACCTGGGCGTTATTTAAAGTGGAATGGGTAATAACAACATCCTGGTTTCCGTCTCCGTTAAAGTCCGCCGCAAAAGAGGAACTTGGGCTGGCAGCAATGTCAAATAAATTGGTTTGTAAGTAATTATGAGCAGCATTTCCAACAAACGAATTAATGAATTGTCCTGAATTTTGAGCAGTAACAATATCCGCATAAATGTCTGTAGTAAATTGACCAACTACAACTGCTCGTGGGCTTCCCGGAGCCTGTGTTGTTTGGTGTAGCGTTAAGACCCCACCGGCTGATCCGTAGAAAATAGAGACCGTACTTGCAGTCAGATTGGTTTGAATAATGTCTTTAAATCCGTCTTGATTGATATCAAAATTGTCAATTCCAAATGGACCGGTTTCTGTTGTATATGCGGCATGGAATGTCAAAGTTCCCGAACCGTTGTTTTTCAGGACAGAAATATTACTTGTGCTATTATTGGTGGTAATAACATCAATATCACCATCATTATCAATATCACACAATGTTAAGTCTGCTGCTCCTGAACCAGTGGTGGAGACAACACTTCCCGCAAAAAAGATCCCCAGTGAGCCGTTGTTGTTTCTTGAAACATAAACACCGGATGCCGTGTATGAGACCACATCCAAATGGTTATCGCCATTCATATCTGCAGTTTCCAAATTTGCAGTTGTTCCCGGAACCGTAACCACACTTGAACCAAATAATATCGGATTCCCTAAAGTACCTGTAAACAGGCTAGAACTGGTTCCGGTTGTAGCAAAAATATCCATTGCTCCGTCCTCATTGAAATCCCCAACAGTCATGTACTTTCCGTTGGTATAAGTAATGGTGGTAATACTGTCAAAAAGACCGTTTCCCTGCCCGTGGAAAATAAAGATGCCTGTTAAATTGATGTAAGCTACGTCAAGATTCCCATCGTTGTTAAAGTCAGCACTTCGAATATCCTGAGTTTGATTACCTGTATTACCATACAAGGTTGCGGTTCCAAATTTTCCATTTCCAAACCCTTTTTGAAAAGCAAAGCGTTTGGTTCCACTATAGAGGGAGGTGACAATGTCCAGGTTTCCATCGTTATCAAAATCCCCCTTGGCTATTCCCCGGGATTGAGAAACTGATCTACGAAAAGAAATATCGTTCCTGGAAGAGAAGCAGGCGTTGGAGACCTGGGACCAATTCAGGAGGGCTATCATGGAGAATGATAGGAAAATAAGTAGTTTTTTCATATACGTTTAGTCAAGGTAACGGGAGTGTATTAGTTCTACCAGCCGAAGATAGTGTTTTTTTTAACAAATTAACCACGCTCGCTCGCGAATATGCCAATTGGCTAAATCGAATTACCCTCTAAGGTTTAGTTTTCAGTATTGATTTAACGGAAAAAAAATCAAAAGGTTGTAATTTTGTTTAAAAACGCACAAAATTAATTGATAATTCAATTAAAACAAACTATTCGTTATTTTCGCCCTTATGCAAGACAAGATTACTTTTCAATTTGTGAGCGAACCCTCGGATGTGAATTTCGGTGGGAAAGTTCATGGTGGCTCCGTGATGAAATGGATTGATCAGGCGGCTTATGCCTGCGCATCAACCTGGTCAGAAGGTTACTGCGTAACTGTTTACGTCGGTGGGATCCGTTTTTTTAAACCGATACATATTGGAAGCCTGGTAAAAATTCAGGCACGGGTTATTTATACAGGATCGTCAAGTATTCACATCGGTGTAGATGTTTTCTCCCGCAAAATGACCGAAGGAAAATTTGAAAAGACGACCCATTGTGTGATCGTTTTTGTTTCTGTAGATGAAAATGGAAATCCCAAACCTACCAATCAATGGATTCCCAATACCGAGCGCGAAATGCAATTGCAGCAGTACGCCAAAAGGTTAATGGAACTTCGCAAAGATATTGAGGTAGAAATGGGGCCTCATTTGAAGGATTTATTTTAATAAACAGTAGGCACGCGATTAATCGTGTGCCTACTGTTTACGACTGTTGTAAAAATGTCTTGTATTTCTTTCCCGTCCAGTAAATCACCAAACTATTGGTATCACTGCGAATAAGTTGAATTGCCGGGAGTTTTAAAGAGATTTTTTTCTTATTTCCATCGTTCATAATGTACTTGTTGCGGTAAATAAACCAGCGCTTTGTCCAGGACAGGGAAGTTCCCATATCGGTTGCAGTTCCGCAGCCAATCACATAAACGAGGTTTTTGACATTATTGATGATCATGACCCCTTTTGTATGGTCAATCTTATTCTCTACAAAAAATGCAATGTCTGCCTGGCCGTCACCGGTGAAATCCGCTTCGAAATAGAAAGGATTGAAATCGGTGAGGATTTGATGTTTTTGAGCCATTTCCGACTTTTCCAAAATGGGTTTCACCCAATTGGGGATGTTGTTTTGGATCAATAATGAGTCTGTTTCACCGAATGAATGGGAAGAGAGCAGAAGCGCCCAAATAATCAGGCCGTAAGATACAAGTGTTTTCATAAACTGAGATTAGAGTTTAACTAATCTAAGTCTTTTGGAATCGGTCATTTTAACAAAAACCTGAACGGTCGTACTTGTTTACTTAAGGGGTGTAATTCTCTCTTAATTGATCCTGGGAACATTCAATTGATAAGGAAAGTCACTGCTGTTCAGTGTTTGCCTGATTACCATCAGGGAAAGTTCCATCAATTCATTGTTCTTGAAAATAATCCCGTCTGCTCCTGCGTCGAGGCAGGAACGAAGGATGTAAGAATTGTTTTCATCGGTTACAATATAGACTTTGGCCAAAGAAGTTTTTCTTTTGATCTTGTCCATGATATCCAATCCGGTGAGATTTGTGCCTAAATTATAATCCAAAAATATAATGGAATGAATGCCGGGCAAATCGGATAAAAATGCTTTGGAATCCGTATATGTGCTGATCTTGAAATGATTTTGATGCATAGCATATGCCGTCAATAATTCACGCTCTAACTGAAGTTTATACAAGGTCGTATAAAATGGATTATCGTCCAGTACCTGAATCCGTAATCCGAAGAATGGGTGCTTTTCCATGACGTTTGTTTTTTTGTGTAGTGTTAATTCGTGTTTTTTGTTTGTGTTTTCTTTTTGAATCTTTGCTTTATTCCGAATGCGTGCTGAGTGATCTATAGAAACTATGATGTCCTCACGATTGCATATTTTAGCATGTCAACGTCTATCCCTTTTCGAAATTCATACCGCGTTCCGTGAACAAATGTTAAAGCCTATGATCTGTGGGGGTTTAGCGGTAGGGGAGCCTGTGCCAAAAAAACGAACCGGTGGTCAATTTGAAAGTGGTGTTTTCATTTTGAAAAAGTCATTCGTTTTGTGAAAACGAAGAATAGATTAAATCCGCGTTAAAAAAAACAGAATTAATTTAGCCCTTAAATTCAGTGGGTTAGCGGACTTGGAGCAAATATTTTCAGTTTTTTTACTGAAAGGTCTTGCATAAACACAAAAGATAGCTATCTTTGCACCCGCAATCACGAATGAGTGTTGCGAAGAAAAAAACGAAGATTCGGTAGCTCAGCTGGTAGAGCAATACACTTTTAATGTATGGGTCCTGGGTTCGAATCCCAGCCGGATCACAAAAAGAAAAAAGCATTTTACGTAAGTAAGATGCTTTTTTCTTTTCCCTCAATACTCACTCTCCCGCTCACACGGAGTTTATGCTTTTTTCTTTCAGGGAAGAGTGTGAGGATTGAGAGTGGGATCCGTGTTCGAAGCCTCAATCCAGTCTCCTCACTTGAGAAGAGAAAGCACTGCTTTTGAAGACCGGAGGGAAGGATTAAGGAAGGGTGACGATACAAAAACCTTTGATTTTACTTTGTATTTTCTGATTTTCAAAGTGGTTCGAATCCGATTGGTTTTCAGGCTCAATTTCTTTTCGAAATTTTTCAATACCGATTTGTTTTTCAGAATTAATGAGTAGTATTGAGACACCTGATATTGATCAATTTTAAATAGTTAAAATATGTATATACAAGTTGTGTTTTAAAAAAAGAGAAATTTGAAACGAGATGTAATATTCAATGATATGGATAGTTTAGTGGAAATCATGAATTCAAATGATAGATATATATATCACTATACTTCGGCTAAAGTTGCTAGAGAGTTTATATTACCAAATGGAACTCTAAAATTTTCAAATATTAATCAATTAAATGATCCTGAAGAAAGCACTAAATATGATAGTGTTTTTTTGGATAACTCAGACAATAATGAGAAATCAGACTCAATGAATATACTTATGCATTTTAAGGATGTATTCCCTTCATTATTGTTTTCAGCAAGTTTTTGCACAGATAAAAAACATGAAAAACCATATGAAGGGAAAAATTATTTTGAAATTCTTGGTCTTCATTTCAATTTTGGATATATAAAGGATTAAAACAACGAAAACACAGCACTACCTCTCGATCTCATTCCAAAGTGTTCGACTCTAGTTGTTTTTGTCCCTCTTCACTTTGGTGGAGTCAAGACGGATCAAGACCAAATTCTGGGGATTAGGCATAAATTTGCGTTAATCTGAATAAAAAAGTATTCATTATTCCTAACTCCTCTAAACTGCGATCTGAAATTGGTGTCGAAACCTATACGATGCTCATTAAAATATCTTTTCAAGCTTCTTCAAAAGTGTTCGGCTTTTGTCATTCCCATTCTGTCTTGTGCTAATATTCTTAATTTTGGAAAATATCCAAAGGGAGTATCGTCTCCGGTAAAATTGATCTAAAATGAAAATCCCCAAATTAATCGGAATCCTGTTTTTATGCCTTTTGTCTTTTACGGTAGAAGGACATGAAATTGACGGGTTACTTCAGAAAGTCCCTAAGGTATCTGTTGAGAAAGAGAAAATAGAACTTTGGGAGAAAATAATCAATATTAGCATTTGGCAAAAATCCGAGACGGACACCAAAAAGTACATTGATCAACTTCACCGATACAGCAAGCAGAAAAGAAATAAATATGGCATTGCAATCGCGGACCTTTCATATGCAAAATATTATGAAAGACAGCAAGATATGGATAAGGCCAAAAAACATGCAGGTTTGGCATATGATTATTTCCATTTGCAAAACGATCAATTGGGTATGTGTAAGGTTTTGCGGCAGCAAGGCTTTAATGCATTTAAAACCAGTAATATTGAACTGGCAACAAAGCTGGCATACAAAGCGTTGGATCTGAGTCTTTCCATAAAAAACAAGACTCAGGAAGGGTTGTGTTTAGCCCAGATAGGATTAGTGCTGTTTGGTTCGCAGCCAGCCGAGGGCATCAAATTACAAAAACGCGGTTTTGAACTGCTGGTGAAAATTGGTGCAAAAAGAGAAGCTTCCATCACGGCAATAACACTTTCTACATTTTATTTGAATAGCGATAAAAACACCGTAGGACAAAAGTACATTGATACCTTTTTCGTACTTCAGAAAGGATTAAACGATGTAGGATTACTAGCAGAAGGAACTATAAATGCGGCCTTATGTGCTTTGTCACTTGGAAAACCGGATCAGGCTGAGAAATTAATTGAAGAAAGCGGACAGTATTTCTCTCAAATTAAAAGTGATGTGGTACGAGCAAAGTTTTACCGGGCAAAAAGTGTTTTTTATAGAGAAAGCAATCGTTTTCAGGAAGCAATCGAAGCAGCAAAAAAAGCATTAGTGTTGATTGAAAACAAGGAAGGCCTGGATAATGAAAAAGGAATGTTGCAGTATACTCTTTTTGTCTCGTATAAAACATTGAAACAATACGAACAGGCAATTGAAGCATACGAAAAAGCGGTAAGCCATGAATTTGTGCTTTACGATCAGCAATCACAGTATGGAATTGCTAACCTAAAGGAAAAATATGAAACAGAAAAAAAGGAACAGGAAAACAAAGAGTTAAAACAGGTAAACGAAATCAATAAACTGAAACTCACGGGCAATCGTTATTTAATGATTGGAATTGCGTTGTTGTCACTGTTATTGGTTGTGGTATTCATACTGATCATTCGAAACAATAAAATCAAAGCCAGGGAAAAGAATATTCATCTGCAGCAAAAACTGTTGGTTTCCCAAATGAATCCACATTTTATCTTCAATTCATTAAATTCCATTCAGAATTTTATTTATAAGCAGGATGCACTGAAGGCGGCAACTTATTTAAGTCGATTTGCTGAGTTGATGCGAATGATTCTGACATTTTCACGCAAAGATCAGGTTACACTGGCAGAAGAAAAACACTTATTGGAACGCTATTTAGAAATCCAGAAATTGCGTTTCGGAGATAAATTGGAGTGGAAAATCACTTCGGATGATGAAATTGACGATGAAAATGTGTTGATCCAACCGATGTTATCACAACCGTTTATTGAAAATTCACTGGAACATGGCCTGTTCAAAGATCAGCAGGTAGGAAAGATAGCCATCCGGTTTGCCAGAGAAAAGAATTCCTTAATATTTGAAATTGAAGACAACGGAATCGGATTGGACAATTCGATGAAGAAACAAGAAAATTATGAATCCTTAGCCACAACAATTACACAAGAAAGAATTGCAGGAATTAGAACACTCAGCGGAACAAACACTACCTTTGAAGTCATTAATTTAAGTGACATAGACAAAGAACAACACGGAGTAAAAGTTATTTTCAGGATACCCTACCAAACATTATAAACCTGAATGAAGATAATTATTATCGACGACGAACAAAACAGTAGCGAACTTTTAAAAAGTAAGTAAGGTTTATATTACCCACAAAACACAGATGTAAATAAAAAAGCGTCACAATCGCGAGGTTTTTTTATTTTTGTCCCTTCTTGCTCAAATGGAGAATAGAATGAACATTCAATTCCGGATTTAAGCACAGGAGCAATAAAAGAAAATGGGGGATTAGCTCATCTGGCTAGAGCGCAACGCTGGCAGTGTTGAGGTGATCGGTTCGAGTCCGATATTCTCCACCAAAACAAAAAGAGCATTACGAAAGTGATGCTCTTTTTGTTTTCCCTCAATACTCGCACTCAAACTCACACTGCTGCGGCTCTTTTTCTTTTTGAGTATTGAGCGTGAGAACTGAGTGCGGGATTCCGGTTCGAAGATCGATTTAAGCTTCCTTCTTTGAAGGAGGACCGAGGTCTTGATGACTCTGACGAGTATCAGACTCCGTCAGAGAGGGTGGTATAACGCTTCCGAACAGCCAGGTAGACAGAACGTTAAAACGTCAAATTTATATAGGTATAATTTCTTCTATGGAAACCTATTTGTCAGATCTTTTGCTTTTCCTTAAGACTCTTTTTGCTTTGAACAATACAAAACCATCCATCATTCAAGCGGTTTAAGCTTATTTTCCTCCAGGATCCTGATGTATTTCTTCCAACGCTTGTCTTTGTGAAGTGGGGCAAGCAATGGATTTTCCGTTAATGTCTCACTTCCGCGGACTTCGAACCTGTTTGCCAGCAGTTCGATCTGCTTAAAAGCAGCTTCTGTATTTCCTGTCTGTGCAAAAGATTCCAGAGAATTGATGCGTTGGTAAAATGTTCCCCGGATCAGGTTTATTTCAAAGGCCCGCAAATACTCCTGTGCCGCAACCTGGTAATCTTTCCGGTCTGAAGCCTTTTGAGCAATGGAGCAGATATCCATGAAATTGTAATAAAGCTGTTTCTCTTTTAATCGGGGAGCGAGATCTTCCTGGTCTTTCTTTGGAACGCTGGAATCTGTTTCCAATAATTTGAGTGATAAGATGCTGATGTTGAAAGCCGTACGATAATCTAAGTTGTCTTCTGCAACTCCCTGGGTTTTTAATACGTTCCTAAAAGAATAAGCTACTTCTTCATGCCTTAAAACTGATTTTCTGTGAAAGCAGGTTCTTATTTCCGCTTCCAGCTGTGCATCTTGCAATCCTTTCATGGCAACAAGATCGTTTGTAGTTACATTCCATTTTTCTGAAAACAATAAATAACCGTCGTTGAAGGTTTTGGGGAAAGTTTCCATGTGGTTGGCATGGGTGTATTTCCGGAAGTTCCAATCGGGATATCCCGTTTTTTTAGAGGTAATCGCAGAGTCGATTTCCAAGGTAGTTTTCAGGAAATCGAGTTCCATTTGATCCGTATCACCGCCGGTAATGTAAAAATAGGTTGTCATGTCAGGAAATTCATGGAGGTATTCGGGAATCATTTGAGTCATTCCCTGCAGATTGGTATTCGGACTGGCAGCAATGATTGCTCCAAACGGAGAATTTTTTTTAAAGGCTTCACAAAGAAGAAAGCTTCCTCCAAGCGAATGTCCGATACCCAGTTTAAAGTCTGTTGTCCTGTAATTCGAATCAACAAACTGAAATAATTCCTGCTCCAGGAAATCTGTCAGCTTCGTTGAATAGCTCATTTTTTTACCAGGATCGATTCCTGGTTCCGGAATAAACTCTTCCCAGCGGTTATCAGTATGAACAGCTACCAGGATCATCGGTACACCATTATTTGTCTGTATATAATATTCCATCATTCCGGATACCATGGTGATGTATGGTGCAAATTGCCCGTCGAACAAATATGCTACCGGTAAAGGAAATTTTCGGATAGTGTCGTCTGTATATTCAGTAGGAAGATAAACGGTGATTTTTCTTTCGTAACCAAAGATTTTAGAATCAATCAGGTGTTCAAACTGTTTTTGAGAAAAAACTTCTGGTGAGAAAATCAGGAATAGAAATATAAGGAAACGGTTCATAGTAAGTTATTTGGTTAGTGCCTGCTGCTCAATTTAAATCTAATTTCGTCACAACATGCTGACTTATAATGATCCATGTTCATTTGGTTACAAATAAACGTTTTGGTCTCTTTCCTGATATTGATTGTTAAAAGATTTTTATTCGCGCAACAGTAATTGGCCGAAGGCTCTGTTTGTTCAGTAATCCTGTTTCATTACTTTTGTAATTAAAGAGGTAATCGGTGAGATTTCACGTTAAAAATATGGTTTGTAACCGCTGCAAGATGGTGGTTCGTGAACAGTTCGAAAAGATCGGTTTGCCACCTGTTTCAGTAGTGTTGGGTGAAGTTGAAATAGCCGGAAAACCAACGGATAAGCAGTTTCAGCTCTTAAATGAGAACCTTGTTCAATTGGGTTTTGAGTTGATTGACCACCAGAAAGGCAAACTCATTGAGCAAATCAAAAATGCAGTTGTTACGCTCATTCATCACGATTTTACTCCCAAAACGAATTTCTCCGATTTTATAGCCGATAAGTTAAATTACGACTACAACTACCTGAGCAACCTGTTTTCAGAAGCAGAAGGAACAACTATTGAAAAGTACCTGATTGCACAGCGTATCGAACGGGCGAAGGAATTATTGATTTACGGCGAACTTTCTCTTTCACAGATTGCCGACCGGCTTGGATACAGCAGTGCAGCCTATTTGTCCAACCAATTCCGTAAGCAAACCGGGATTTCTCCCTCCAGGTACAAGTCGCTAAAAGAAAATGACAGAAGGAACATTGACGAACTGTAAATCTTACAAGTCAATTCCAAAATTCTACAGGATGAAATCCTTCGAGCCGGTCTAACTTTGCTTCGTAGAATGAATTCAATTGTTTAAACCTTTCAAAATGGTACATACCTATCAATTAACAGGCATGACTTGTTCCGGCTGTGAAGCAAAAGTGAAATCAGCTTTGGAACAGGTTCAATACGTCACAAATGTCGAAATATCCAAAGAAACAGGTTCGGTAACCGTTGCAATGGACAAGCACCTTTCTGTTATGGATTTACAAAGTGCACTGGATCCGAAATACAGGATTTCAGAAATGCATCGGCAGTTTGAAACGGAAGAAACACGTTCCTGGTTTGAAACTTATAAACCTATTTTGCTGATATTCGGATATATTTTGGTGATTACCGCTTTGATACAGTTTGAAAATGGCCGTTTTGATCCGATGGAATGGATGAGACACTTCATGGCGGGTTTCTTTTTGGTTTTTTCCTTCTTTAAATTATTGAATCTGAAAGGATTTGCAGAAAGTTACGTGATGTATGATGTCATTGCAAAACGCATTCCGGCGTGGGCATTGATCTATGCTTTTTTGGAACTGAGTCTTGGGATCGCGTATCTGGTAGATTTTAATCCGGTAATTACCAATGGAATTACCTTGCTTG
Source organism: uncultured Flavobacteriales bacterium (assembly GCA_946478775.1). The sequence goes on along the minus strand of CAMLDR010000068.1, from coordinate 8,225 downwards.
TCATGAGCATCAGCATCATAGGGGTCTTACAAACGGTGTTGAATAAAAAACAGATTCGGTGTGCCTGTTTGGGTGCGGTTTTCAATCTGCCGATGAGTACCGTAACAATTATAGAAGATGCGCTGATGATTGTGATGAGCGCTGTGATGTTGGTACTCCTATGGAAATGAGTTCAAATAGCGCTTAGCAGTTAAAAATAAAATGCCACAATCTGATGGGAGATCATGGCATTTTTCAATTAGGCAAGAAGTTGCCAGTATAAGTTGTAATCCGGAAAGAAATCCGCCGAGGCGTACGCTATAAGTCTTTCGGGTTCAAAATTACGGAGTTTGCCTTTTTTAAAGGATAAAAAGATGACCAATAACGCTTAAAATTGAGTGAACGACGTGAATTCACTCGTCAGTGATTTCCGATCAGTGATTTTAGAGACAAAATGTTTAGTAAAAAAAGATTAATGGGTTTTTCAAGGGGTTTCAAGCAAAATTTCTTCTAATTTTAAAAGCCGATAGATTGATTTGTATTTGAATGGGAGGAAAACAAAATAATTCAGCCTTTTCAGGAAAATAACTTTCTTTTTTGCTTAAAAAAAGGCATATTTGATTTACTAACTTTTATCTTAACTAAAAAAAGCGTTTTATGGATCCAGAAGTCACCACACAAACTTACACGGTTGTTCCCGTTTTGTTGCCTATCTTGCCTGCAAGTTCCCCCTATTTGGACGATCCGACCGGTGTTGATGCTGTATATAACACAGTTTCAGGAAATTTAACGGTATCATTCACATTAATGATTCCTTCAGATTTAAATCCGAATGAACTAACGATCAATCAATTTTATTCTGCTCTAGAGCCAAATAAATTGTGTTTTTATGCAGTTTACACTTCAACGTCGTCAGTCAGGTCCATTCCTTTGACCTGCTGGTTTAGAGCAAGTGCCCTGGATGCAGGCGGAGCCGGAATTGATTTGGGCGCCATTTTGTCAATATATAGCTTAATGGTAAATACTGTTGGACCGAAATCTTCGAGAGGCCTGCTGACTACAGTTAGAACTACCGAGGATTAAGAAAATGTCCAATTTGAGTAAATACTTAAACTATACAAAAGTGTCTCTGCTCGGGGCACTTTTTTTCATTTCCTTTCACTCATTTGCGAAGCGAGATAAGGGAAATAATCATTTCATTGATCAAAAAGCCGGATTATTAGCCAAAGAATATAAAGTAGTATTTTTAAGGAATGCTATTGCTTTTGCACAAGAGGAGAATTGGGATTCTGTTTTGGTTAATACCCAAAAATGCCTGCAGCAGGTTAAAGATCCTAAGCTGCTCGATTTTATCCATTATTACCGAGCAGAAGCCTTTCACAGAAAAGCACTCTTTAAATATGCCTTAAAAGAATTTAATCGGGTGCGAAAGGACTTTGAATTCATTACCATGGTTCGTTTCAATAAAGGTGGGATCTTTCTTTCACAGCAAGAATATGAAAAGGCTTTGAGTTTATTCAAAAGCATTGATACCATTGATCAAAAAAATATTCAAACAATCCGTATGGATGCTTTATTCCACAATACTGGAGTCTGTTATTTTCACTTGGAGGACTATGTCAAGGCGGAGAAATATCTGATTCGGGCGATCCAAAAAATCAAAGAACGAAAGGATTATGGGGTACTTACCAATGCATATACGGATTTAGGAAGTGTTTACTACGAGCAATATCTAGATGAAAAAGCTGTGGCCTATTATGAAAAAGCATATCACTTATCTAAAAAATTCGGATCAATAGACGTTAAATTGAGTTTGGCGAATAACATGGCGGTGGTAGAGGAGAATAGAAAACGCTACGACCTGGCTTTGAAATACAGGAAAGAATACGAAGAATGGAATGATTCCCTCAACGATCAAAACAAAATTTACGAAGTTGCCCAAATCGAGAAAAAACTTGCCGTAGCGCACAAACAACAGCAGGTAGAACTTTTGGAAACGGAGAATAAATTGAAGCAGGCAAGATTAACGGCTTATTTGGTGGTAGCTATATTGCTCGCTGCCATATTGATTTTCGGAATTTACTTTTACCGCCAGAATGTACTGCGTTCCAGGGTTATTTTGCGTCAGAAGCAGGAACTCGACCTATTGAATGCAACAAAAGATCAGTTGTTTTCCATCGTGAGCCATGATCTGCGGTCTTCCGTGCATGCCCTGAGTGTCAGTAATTCCAAATTGAAAGACAGTGTTGAAAAGCAGGATTATGCCAGCCTGGAAAATCAACTGGAAGAAAACAGTGTGATTGCAACGAACACTTACAATATGCTCGACAATTTATTGAATTGGGCACTTTTGCAAACAGAAGGAGGTTATTTCAGACCGGAGGAACACCGTTTGAGTATGCTCATTGACCAGGTGGCATATAATTTCAGGGGAGTTTTGAACCAAAAGGAAATGACTTTTGAAAATACACTTCCAAAATCGGTAAAGGTATTTGTAGATGCGGAATCTCTGAAGATCGTTTTGCGGAATTTCATGGACAACAGCATCAAATTTTCAGATCCCGGGGCAATTATCAGTGTGAGCCTGGAGAATGAGAACGAGGATGAGGTTTGTTTCGAGTGGAAAGATACCGGGAAAGGAATGTCGGAAGAAACCCGTCTGAAACTGCTCAGTGATTCGCCTCAATTGACCAAAAAAGACCATGAAAAAACAATCGGTTCCGGATTGGGAATGAATTTATGTCAGGCAATGCTAGCAAAAAACGCCGGGAAGTTGGATATTTGGAGTCGACAAAATGAGGGAACGAAGATGATCGTTACCCTAAAGAAACGTGCAGATGGAAAAAATTAAGGTCCTGATAGTTGAAGATACGGTTGCAGAAAGCGATAAATTGATAGCTACACTAACTGAAAGTCAGTTTGATATTGTGGGAATAGCAAGATCTCACCAGGAAGCTTTACAGCTGTTTTATACTAACAAAGTCGATGTGGTGGTCATCGATATTTTTTTGAACGGTATTCCGGAAGGCATCACTTTTGCCGAAACACTGAACAACGTTCCCCAATCTGCAAGACCTTTTGTGTTTTTAACCAGTTCCACTGACCGCACCATTTTTGAACGGGCAAAACTCACCAAGCCCTATAGCTTTTTGTTGAAGCCGTTTAATCCGCTGGAAGTGCTTTATGCCCTGGAAATGGCTATCGAAAAGTTCTACGAACAGCCGGATATCTTTCAAAGTGACGAAGAAGATACGGTTATCAGTGATGAGTTTCTGTTTATCAAGAAAAAAGATTCACTCAAAAAAGTGGCAGTCTCCGACATCATCAACATCGAAGTAGAGGAGCGCTACTGTTCTATTTTTGTAGGAGTGGAAAAGTTTGTCATCCAGATTTCCCTTACCAAAGTGATCAACCTGCTCGATCCATCTAAATTTTATCGGGTACACCGCAATCACATTGTCAATGTGCATGAGATCGAAGAGATCCAACCTTCCGACGGTTTATTGGTTATGAGCAATAAATCAGTGATTCCCATCAGTGACCATTACAAAGAAGTCCTGAACCAATTCAAAGTTATTAAGTAGACGACTTCATTTATCAGTGTAACGTTTGGTAAATGAAGAATGATGTTTCGCTGGAATAGTTCATGCCCTGTTTTGGGTTTTTCATGACATTTATTTCGTGTTTCGTGACATTCTGCCGGAATCGCGTCCTTGAGTATCCTATACTTGTTCCAGTCAACAACGCAATTGCTGACTGATAAAATGAAGAAAATGGAATTACTTACAGACATAAGACTTTCGCCTCTTCCGGATGCCAAAAAGGTGCTGACGGAGATCAGAGATTTAGAGGCTTATTTTGAATTGTACTGGCATTATTCCCGCGGAGAAATGTTACCCTTCCATTTTCATGAGAAGTATCTGAATAAGTTTCCTGACAGATCTCACAAGCAATTGCTGATGACCGAAATAACCAATAAAATGAATACGATCAATACTTATTTGGCTATTCAGAATGAATATTTAAAGAATTATTACGTGTTATACCTGCATTATGCAAACGGCATGGATATACCTTCAGATTTCCCCGAATTGATCATTGATCAGTTCCCGAGCAGGAGTTACATTCATCAGTTGAAAGGTGCAATCAATATACTACAACAAGAAATTAATAACGAAAGAGCCGCAATGTAAAAGTAAATACCACCGCTATTCACTGAAACAAAAACTACAAAAGCGCCTAATGTTAGCTTTTCACAGAAAAGGCAGAGGTAGTAGCGACCTCTGCTTTTTTAAAAACAGAACCTATAATAGATACTTAAAATACTATCCACTAACACTTGCGTAAAGTTGCATCCTCGGAAAGATCATGTTATAATGAGGATGTAAAAAACAAAAAACCTCCGTTAACCTCGGAGGTTTTTTTCTTGTAATGATTTTAATTTGAAGGAAATTTTGCCTGAAAATCAACTGGTAACAATCTCTTTCGCGTGAGTTTCTTGTCGGAGAAATGTCTTGAAATCGCCATTCTCTTCTAAAGTCACCATTCTTTTGATTGGAATAGTAGTGTGGTTATCAATGGTGAAATGATAATTATTGAGTCATTGTTGTCCGGTGAAAATAATTTTTAGTTGTTCTAATCCTTATTCGATGGTGTTTTTAGACACGATTCAAATATAGGGAGCTTACTTTTCGGGATGAAGGTTTGATTCTTATTTGAATTATCAATCCTAGCGGACACAACGCCCAATTACACGACCGGAGAAATTTTATAGAATTACCAAATCGTCAGACGACCTTCCGGATGTCCGAAGAAAAATGCCATCCAACCGGTGCGGTTATCAATCCCGGAAAGTGCTATCCCACAGTGTTTGTAAAACTGCTGTGGGATAGCACTTTGGATCCTGATCCCGTCTTTCCGTGGATTGGTCCACAACGGTTGGATGGCTGAATGCTGTAATTGGGTAAAGGCATTTTTGCTTACTTTTTTTGCCTTGGAAAAAAGTGAGAGGTAATTGTTAGAGGGTGTTGGAAATTTAACCGGACAACGCTGTTATTGAATTGGTATGTTAGACGTTTCAGGATTTTGATTCAACAAAAAACCTCCGTGGTTAACGGAGGTCTTTCTCTTACGCTATAAGTAGTAGAGCAGTTATAGGGTTATTGGTTTATTTCTTTACAAACCGGATAATCTCGGTCCCACTCGTATGCATCACTTTCAAATAGTACATTCCGGATTCTAAGGTCGAAACATCACAGATCGAAACAGTGCTTTCCAGGATACTGATTTGTTTTCCGTTCAAATCCAGGATCTGAATTGCTGTAATACCTGAAAGTGTTTCCAATCCCGAAATAGTAAAACTATTCTCTGTTGGATTCGGGTAAAGAGTAAGTGCCGAATGGTTCAATTCATTTAAGCCCACAGTACTTATTGTATAACATTGAGAAGTATCCAAACAGCCGTCCTGATTTAAAACTACTGCGTAACTTCCGTTTGAAGTTGCTGTAAATGACTGTGAAGTAGCACCTGAAATCGCTTGATTCGTGCTGCAGTTGATCCATTGGTAAGTATATCCGGGCAAAGCAGTAAGTGTCGTACTGTTTTCGGCGACAAATCCATTGATTGCAGGAACCAGTAGGGAGATCGATACGGTGGAGTCACACCCGTTTGCTCCCGTATAAACTTCTGTACCGAACATATTGGTAATACTGTAGGTGGTTCCGTTGATTACGATCGAATCATACATACAGACAATCGGAGAATAGCTGCTTGTTAGTGCGGGAAGCACATTCAAACTGACAGTAACCGTTGAATCGCAGCCGCTTGCTCCGGTAAAGACTTCTGTTCCTGTCGGATTGGAAGCATCGTAAACAGTTCCGTTAATAGTAATGCTCTCTTCCGCACAAATAATAGGTGTCATGGTGCTTTCAAGAACAGGAAGAACCGTTAGATTGATTACCACGATTGAATCACAGCCATTGGCTGTTGCGTTCTGGAATGTTTCTAGTCCTATAGGATTGGAAGCGCCGTAAACAGTTCCGTTTACTGTAATGGTTTCATCGTTACAAACGGAGGTTGTTACTACGTGTTCTACATACGGGAACAAACTGAGGTTGATGGTTACAACGGAATCACACCCGTTTGCTCCGGCGTTCGGAAATATTTCTGTTCCTGTCAGATTGGAAGCATGATAAACCGTTCCGTTAATCGTGATGCTTTCCTCATAACAAATGGTAGCCGTAAAGGAACCAGCCGCAACCGGGAGGATAGTTAGGTTTTCAGTAAGGATACTATCGCAGCCGTTTGAAGCCATTCCGGTAAAAGTACTAATGTGTGATTCAGCTGTCATAACTGAATTGACTGCTGTTCCGTCTGCATAAGTGTAATTTTCACCCGGGCACAGCGAAATAGTTTCAGTGTGTGTAATGGGTTGATTGATTGTTACCGTAGCTGTTTGGGAAAGATTTCGTTGACAAACCTGCATACAGGCAGATTCTGCTGTTCCAGGAATCCAGGCTGTTGCAGGAGTCATATTCATCAAAGTTCCGTGGTATCCGTTGGTTGTCTGATCGTTCAGAATAGTTCCTCCTGTTTCATTCATTTTGTAATAAGCAAGTAAACCGGTTTCAGTTCCCGAAAGACAGTTCTCAAGCATATCAAGTTCTACTTCTGCTGGAGTACGAGCCGTATTCCAAATACGCAGTTCATCTAAAGTACCGTTAAAATAGGAAGAAGAAAATGAACCGGTTCCGATGTGAAGTTGCCCGGTTCCGGTATAGTTGCTGGCTGCATCGCTGGCAATAAGTACTCCGTCTAAATAAATAAAACGATTGGTTCCTGCCTGGTTTGCAGTAAAAACACACGCCCAGTGATGTAACATACCATCTGTTGTTGCAGGTGAAAAGACATCCAGGTCGTTGCCGTAAAAAGCAAAAGTGAAACTATTGCCGGACCGGAAGCCAATATGCAAAGCATTGTTAACTGTTTGATTGGTATGTTGTCCAATCACGTAATTGTCGGCGCCATTTGGTGTTCTTTGTGCCCAAAATTCAATGGTGAAAGATTGATTTTCCAAATTAATTGCTGCAGGGGCAAGGATGTATTGGTTTAATCCGCCGTTAAATGCCAAGGCCTGATTGTCATAAGGGAAATTCTTTTCAGCTATTACGTGGTAAGTAGTAGTTGTATTGATTGTTCCGGTATTAAAGGATAAACCTGCTCCGGTTCCTGTAAGAGGTCCGTCCACAAGATCTCCGGTCGACTCATTGACTAAGGAGTATTTGGTGCCTGATTCGGTGGCGGCAAGATCTATCTGAGTTGAGCCGCTTATGCAGAATGCATTGTCCGCTGCTTCGAATGTCTGATCCGGAATAGGCTGGTTAACCGTTAATGTGATCCCCACACGCGAAGGGCTTGGTCCGCCATTCGTGCTGTCCTGGAAATAAAGTGTGGTAGTTGTAGTTATCGGGTTGGTTACAAAAGGATTACCTCCTCCGATCCAGTTACCGCCGGTCGGTGCGTCATACCATCCAATGGTTCCTGTTGGAACACCGTTAGCGGTTAACACAGCACCGGTCCCATAACAAATGCGTAAATCCTGTTCCGTTAAAGAAGTGGTAGGGGTTGGAGGGATAGGCACCGGAGTCGTATTTTCAAAGTATCTGAAGATATCGGAGTCATCCGTGCTCATCATGTCGGTATCGCCGTCAAAATCCAAATCGCCGAAAGTAGGAGATGAATAAGCAACCGTAGTTGCTGTCAAACCAAACGGATTGGTTACAGGTGTTGTAAACGCTGGTGCCGAAGCTGTTCCTGTATTCTGGAAATAAATGTGATTTCCGTTTTCTATACCCACCAGAATGTCGAAGTCGCCGTCACCATCCATATCGTTGAATTCAGGCTTCGGGCGGAGCCCTACATTCGAGAGCCCGAAAGGCAGTGTCTGCAGAGAGCTGAAATTCGGTGCTGAGGCCGTTCCGATATTCGTGTAATAATACATCGGACCGAAGTATTCTCCAATCAGTACATCCTGATCGCCGTCGTTATCCAAATCCGCGAAGGTAGGTGACGACCAGTATCCGATATCGTATAAGTTGAACGGACTATCTGTGACAGGAGGAGCAAAAGCAAAATCCGCAGCTGTTCCGATATTTTCAAAATAGTTTGACTCGCCGCTCTGGTTACCTACTATCATATCGAAATCACCGTCATTATCCATGTCAACGAAAGTCGGAGAAATAACACCT
>CAMLDR010000067.1 GCA_946478775.1 uncultured Flavobacteriales bacterium | reverse complement strand
GATTACGAATTAAAGCTCTGAGTTATGCTGCGCAAATTATTATTTCAACACCAGGACAAACGCCAATTGATTATTGCCGTTGTAGGTGCTTTTATGGGAATGACCTTCCTGATCACTTCCATTCATTACCTGATCAAAGTGAATGATTATGGCAAAGGAGCTGAAATTCTCGGTCCGAATACAGTGATCGTTCAAAAGAAAGTATCGAGTTTCAACACACTCAACCTTGCGAAAACAGATTTTTCTTTGAGTGAGATTGAAGAAATGAAGAGAAAACCGTTCATTTTGGATGTACAGCCCGTAGAATCGAACAATTTCAACATTACAATCGAAACAGCAGATCCTTCCGTGCCGAGATTCAGAGGAGATATCTTCATCCAAACCGTCGACCCTGATTTTCTGGATATTAAATCAACCGACTTCCATTGGAAAAAAGGCGATACGCTGGTTCCTATCCTGATGCCGCGCGATCTATTGGTCATGATGAATATGTTTATGAGTTCCAAAGGGATGCCCCAAATCAGCGACGAACTGGCAATGGACATCAAATTCAAGTTCGCTTTGAAAAACGACACGATGAAAGAATACATTTCCTGCCGGATTATCGGTTTTACGAATGAAGTTCCTTCCGTACTGGTTCCTCAAAATTTCATGAACTGGGCCAACAATCGTTTTGCGCCGGATGCCGAACAAAAGATCACCCAGATTATGATTTCCGGGAAAGAAAATGAATTCGGGCTGGTGGAACAAATGCTGGAAGAAAAACACCTGGAGTCCAAAAATGCACAAGTGGTGGTGGGCCGTTTGAAAAGTATGGTAGGAACACTGATCCTGGTTGTTTTAGGAATTTCGATCATTGCTGTCTTCCTTTCAGGCTTGGTTTTAATTCAATACCTGCAGTTACTGTTGAGCAAAAACTTGTACGAAGTACGAACACTCATGCGCTTAGGGCATCATCCTAACTCACTGGTAAAGAACTTCTTTGTTTATTTCTCCAAAGTTTTTGGAATAATTGGTATCCTCAGCCTGGCTTCCTTTATCGGATTTAAGCTATTTTTGGACTCCTTATTTGAGTCAGGAGGATTGTATATCGATACGAGTTTAAGCGTTCTGAGCATTCTTGCATTGGTTCTTGCTTACTCCCTGTTTGCGCTAGCTTCCTACCTGAGTGCACGCAAAGGAATTTACGAACAGAACAATGGTTAATTTTATGTTAAACCAATGACTTTATTAAATTTGCTACGTCATGATTATAAATAAACACTCAAACATGAAACAACTTCTGGTAATTGCACTGCTATTTGTATCAACCGTTGGATTTAGTCAAAAAATACGCTTCAAAGTAGAAGGAGCGAAAGACACCACGGTTTTCCTGACAAAATACTATGGATCCAAATTATTTTATGCCGATACCGCACAAATGAAAGGCGGAATAGTTGAATTTACAGCCAAATCGGATCTCAAACCCGGAATTATTGCATTGTTGATGCCGGGACAAAAATACTTCGAAGTCATTTATAACAAGGAAGAGATTTATATAGAGACAAAAGGTCCGGATTTCGTTTCAAATATGAAAGTAAAGAAATCAGAAGAGAATAAAGTATTTGTTGCTTATATCAATTACCTGCAGGACCAGCGAAAAACTGCCACCAAACTTTCGGATGCACGCAAACTTTTAAAAGAAGAAGATCCTCAATACAAACGTTTGGGTGAGCAAATGGATTCTATTTCCAAATTGGTTGCCGCTTATCAAACAGATTTGCAAAAGAACAATCCGACAAAACTGGTTGCCAAGATCATTAAAATGTCTATGGATGTTACCGTTCCCGAAGGACCGAAAGATGCCAGCGGAAAAGCAATCAATCCGAATTACCGCTACGAATACTACCGCGCTCATTACTGGGACAACATCGATTTGAAAGATGATCGTTTGGTAAATACGCCTGTATTCGGTTCTAAAATGGAATACTTCTTTGGTAAAAATATGCTGGTGCAGCATCCGGATACCATTTTGACTTTTGCATTCCCTTTTTGTGATCAGTTGGACAAGAAATCAGAACTATTCAAGTACTCGGTAGATTACATTACAAATACATTTGCTAAGTCAAACATCATGGGGCTCGACAAAGTATACGTTTACATGGTGAATCGCTACTATTGTCAAAATGATGCTGCCGGAAATTCGATTGCTTACTGGATGAAGGACAAAGAAAAGCTGGATGAATTGTGCAAGGAAAACAAGGTTAAAATGAACCTGGTTCAGGGTGTTCGTCCTCCGAATATCAGCTTACGCGATACAACAGATGTGAACTGGAAGAATTTCTACGACCTAAAAAGCGAATACACGATTCTTTACTTCTGGGATCCGGAATGCGGGCACTGTAAAAAAACCACACCGAAACTGCAGACTTTGTATGAGAAGAAATTCAAGGGCCGCAACGTGGAGATCTTTTCTGTTGGGAAAGCTACCGGAGACGATTTCGAGAAATGGAAAAAATTCATTCGCGATAATAAGCTGACATTCATCAATGTTGGTCTGACAAAGAAACTGTTTGAAGATGCAACTGCAGATCCAAGACAGTTCATTCCAAAATACACTACATTGGAAGCATTGAATTATCATGACACTTACGATATCTATGCTACTCCACGTATTTTTGTATTGGACAAAGACAAGAAGATTATCGCGAAGCAATTGACAATCTCCCAGTTAGAGGATTTCATTGACCGCATGCAGAACATTAAAGATGCTGAGAAATTATTCCCTCCTGATCCGGAAGAAGAAGCTCATTAATTATTGAAGGCCAGCAGAAATGTTGGTCTTTTTTTTGTTTTAACCACTCTTTTTCAATTAATTAAAGACATTTACTTAAAGTTAGTGACGTAATATTGCGGAATTACGTCAACCCATTCCAAATTCAGGAATTTTGGTCATATTCCAAAGATGGTATTCTTCTCTGTTAAAATAGCGTCATGAATTTGTAAATTCTTTATCTTAGCAGAACACTACAATTTTCTATGAAAACTACTCTTGCCCTCCTATTTTTGGTCCTTCTTTCTCCCCTGTTTTTAAATGCTCAATGCCCAACATGCGGCAACGGAGTAATTGATGCAGGAGAAACCAGCGCCAACTGCCCTTCTGATGTTTCACACGCTGCCACTTGCACAAGTCCCTGCACCCAGCCGGGCTCTTTTGAATCTGCTACAGGAATACGTCAGGCATTTGATTTTACCGGAACAACAACTTGGACGGCAACAGGATTGCCAACTGGCTGGGCTTTTGGAGGTGCTCCCACTGCAACTAGCGCAGGAGCTGTACCAGCAGCAGATGGCTATGGTGCCAAAGGAGGATTAATCCAACCCAACTGCAGTGGAAGTTGCACAGCAACCAATGGATTTTGCATTGGAAATCTGGCAAATTCAGTTACCGTAGGTTCCGGAGGTGCAAACGGAAAACTGGGTGCGAATTTCGATGGAAGAGCAAATACCAATCAAAACCTCAGTTATGCCGTTCTTCGCGGACAAGGTAGTCCCACATTGGTTTCTCCGACATTCAACCTATCTGCAGTGGAAGGATTTAAAGTGCAGTTCTGGCTTTTCCCTTCCGAGACTTCCTGCGGACAAAGTAATTCCTGGGGTTCCTGTACAGGAAATGTTGCTTACCTGGATTTCTCTTCAAACGGAGGGACAAGCTGGACCCAAATCATGCAAATGGATATCAGTTCTACAAATAGCGACATGTGTATCAATAATTCAACCAATACGAAATGGCTGACTGAAAGTGCCTGGTCTCGTGTTTGCTTAACGGTTTTTAAATCGAGTACTTCTCCCGGAAATTATTACACTGCGGCATCCGGAACAACAGCTGCTTCCGGAATTATGGTCAGCAGTTCCTACTTTACTTCCGGTTTTAAATTCCGGGTCCGCTATGCACAAACGGCCAGCTGTACTTCCGGCATAACGACAACCAATCCCGGTCGTTACTTAGCTATTGATTATCCCATAATTACATCCGGAAATGAGATGATCCCATGCGGAATTTCCTTTTCGAATATGTGCGGTTACGGTTCCGATGAAAACGATGACGGCGTGGGATCCAGCAGTTCAACTGCTCAGACTACTGTTTTCTCTACTGTTAAAAGCAGTGTGAATCAAGCGGAAAGAGGTGTAGAAATACTGACTTCTCAGAATTCGGTATTTGGAAGCCAAAACCTGAGCGGCTCTACTTTTGCAAGCAATCACGATCTCTGTAATGCAGAAGGTGGTGATCAGCAGTGCATTGACTGGCAGAGCAATGACAACTTTTACACAGCTGTTTATGAGTGCATTACGGATTGGGAGGCTCCTACTTCAAGTATTAATGTGAACTATTATAAAGGAACTACTCCTCAATCCTTTGGATTAACCAAGGTTACAGCAACAGGGAAAACAGCGGCTATTGGCTGGAGATACAGCGGAGCCCGATTTGTAAGCTGTGGAACAACCAGCGATTTGAATTCGGGCTGCAACGGTTATTTATTCCGGTCCAATTCTTTGCCTACTCAATTCGGCCGTGGGTTTTATGGGTTAGCAACCAATAGCCTGGGGCAATCCTGGACTTATTACGGAGCCACTAGCTGCAGCCATTATTTCAACGGTCCTACTTTTGCTCCGATTGCTGTTCCCACCGCTCTGCCAACTGCAACAAATTATACCATTTGCAACGGAAGCGACCTGGTTTTTACTGCAGATGCTGCTTATTGTTCTACCAGCAGTTTCACCGGCTCATCAACTATTTCGATCACAGGTCCTGGCGGCTTTTCCGAAACGATCAATTCAGGCGGAACTGGTTCCACTCCTATCTCTGCAGCCGGTGACTATTTCCTGACAGGACATACGCCCACAAGTCCGGCTCAGTGCCTGGATTGCGGAAGAACTGTTTGTGTGACCGTTTCTCAATTGGAAATAGACAATTGCTTAACCGCCCTGCCTGTTGGACTAACTAATTTCAGGGTACAGAATTCGGAATATGCTTCTCTCCTGCTTTGGGAAACACTAAGTGAGGAAAATAGCGCTTATTTCACGGTTGAAAGATCTGATCAAGGAATTGATTTCGGGACTATCGGAACGGTTCCCGCTAAAGGAAACAGCGATCAAAAACTGTCTTATCAATTACCGGATCCAAGTCCTTTATCAGGAATCTCTTATTACCGCTTGAAAATGGTGGACAAGGACGGAAGTACTCGTTACTCCGGTATTGTTTCCAGTAAGCGAGACGCCAACCATTCTGTTCAGATTATTCCTAATCCAAGCAATGGCAGTTTCCGGGTTGTGGGATTGAGCGGTATGAATACACTGGAGTTGTGTGATTTGCAAGGGAAAGTACTTGAAAGGAAAGAAACGGATAAAGACATCATCTTCTTTGATCTGAGACAAGCTACCGGAGTTTATTTGCTTCGGATCAGTAATTTGAAGACGACTGAAACAATCAGGGTTTTGATTCAGTAAATTGAACGATAGCTTTGAAGTGAAAACTAATCAGAAGGCCTCAAAACCACATCCCTCTCCAACATAAAATACGCATAGACATGTGTCTATTCACGCAGTGGGAATGAGGGTTTTAGGAGGATTTAGTCAAAGACTGCTTCCAAATCACCGCGCTCATGCTTAGGGATGCGGAATAGCAAAATTAATCCTACAATAAAGAAGAATGCAACTGAAAGTACCGAATAACGAATGTTATCTGTTGCGATCTCCATAATTCCAAAGAAGAGTGTCCCGCAGACGATTCCAATTTTTTCAGTTACATCATAGAAAGAAAAATAACTTGCATGATCTTCCGTATGAGGTAAAAACTTAGAGTAAGTTGAACGGGCTATTGCCTGTGCTCCTCCCATCACAAGCCCAACTATGGAAGCAAGTATATAGAATTGAACTTCTGTAGTAATTACATACGCCATCGCACAAACCCCAACCCAAACAACCATTACGCATATCAGCGTTTTGATATTTCCAATTTTACCTGAAAGGCGCGACATAAGAAAAGCGCCAGCTGCTCCAAGAATTTGGATCAATAAAATGGAAATGATCAAACCTGTACTTTTTCCTTCAGGAAATATTTCTTTCTTCGCAAAAAAAACAGCCATCAGCATCACGGTTTGCACGCCTGTATTGAAAAAGAAGAAAGCCGTTAGGTATTTTTTTAATCTTTTGGTTAACCTGAATTCTGCGAAGACAAGTCTTAATTCACGAAATCCATTCCAAATATATCCTTTCGTTTTCGCATTATCAGAACGTGTATTCGGCAGAACTCGGTAAGTAATTTGAGAAAATCCCATCCACCAAAGTCCTACAAGGACAAAACAATATTTCGTATATTCACCACCCAATCCCATTACAATTGCAAGGCAAATTACCAGGAGGATCATGCTACCAAAATAACCCATGGAAAATCCGCGAGCGGAAATTTTATCGTGATGCCTGGGCTCCGCAATCTCGGGTAAATAGGCATTGTAAAACACCAAACTGTTCCAAAAACCGATACTTGCCATGAAAAGTGAGATCAATGCAACTTCAATTAGGCCCATTTTCACCAAATCTCCAAAAAAGTAGAGTGAGATGCATGAAAGCGCGCCCAGATAGCAGAAAAACTGCAAGAAACGTTTTTTATTCCCCAGGTAATCAGCGATTCCCGATAGAAAAGGCGAAAGGAATGAAACAACCAGAAAAGAAGCAGAAAGTACGAAACTCATTAAAGCTGTATTGGAAATGTTCCATCCAAAAAAGTCAACGGTTACTTCCGAACCTTCAGGCAGATCATTTTCTGGCTGAAGTCCAATACCTGCCTTGAAAGCATTTGTGGTAACCGTATCATAGAAAATCGGGAAGATAGCTGATGAAATCACCAAATTGTAGACTGAGTTTGCCCAGTCATACATCACCCAACCCCTGATTATTTTCTTGTCGCCTTTCTGTATTTCCATGGCTTGTTTTTAGGCTGTCACCTGATTGACGTAATCATTCAAATATGCAAAATAAGAAGTCAGGTTTCCATTTAGATCCGTTTCTGAGCCTCTTCCGATAATGTTATCCGGATCATCTCCGAATAAATGCGGAAAAACGGATTTGATCAATTCATTCCCGAAATCTTCCGAAGCATCTTTTGGCAATTCACATGGTAAATTATCTACCGCCATTACCAGGATCGATCCGGGTTGTTTCCAGTCACATTCCTGCTTTGTTTTTGGATCGTATCCGTAGAACGGATCGGCAATTTTTGAAGCACGAAGTGTGGATGCAATGGGTCCCTGGATATCACAGGAAACATCTGCAATGACCTGTATTTTATTTTTTTCTGAGTTCAAATCCGAATCTGTCAAAATAAACGGCGATTTGTTGCTCCAAAAATGACAGGCTACATAAACATCTGCCACTTCAGAATACCTTCCGAAACTCGATTCGTAAAGGTCCGGTGTGGCATAGAATTCTGTCTTGCTGAATGGTTTTCCGTCCTTGCGTCTGTAGTAATCTTCTATTTCCAGGTGAGTAAACACCGGAGTATCAAAATTTTCACTTAAAAACTCTTCCGGACTTACTTCTGTCAAAGGCAGTAAATCCATAATCTCACGCGCACCGTAACCTACTCTTCCAAAACCGGTTAATACCAGTTTCATATCTGAAGGAAATACCACTTTGTGCAATTCCGCTTCCATTTCTTTTCTGCCGGCGCATTCATTTGCAGGCCTTAACTGGTAGGTATTTGTTTTTTCTCCGTATGCACGAATTCCGTTATAAGCCCCTACAATTCCGGCATAACGACCAAAACCAATGATGCGTTTATTCTCTTTGGATTTCAGAACTTCATAATCAATTAACTGAATTTTCTTTTCTAAGATCGCACGGAGTAAGTTCCGGTTGTAGGGCTGTTTCTTAATCGTATGAGAAAAGAACAGGAATTTCTTTCCGGGAATCAGATCTGTAATATTCACTTCCTTCACCCCCATTATGATGTCGCAATCCGACAAATCTTTCACCACTTCAATCCCTTCTGCCGTATATTCTTCATCTTTGAATGCACGAATTGGACTTTCCTGAACAAGAACTTTCACTTGTGGAAATTTCATCTCAACCAATTTACATTGCTTTGGAGTGAGTGGAACCCGCTTATCAGGCGGCACTTTTCCTTCACGGATAATGCCTAATTTCACTTGATTCATGTTGTTGTTTAATATTCCTTTATGGGTTCCGGGAGAAGGAAATTATCAATAAATTCCCGCACGACTCCTGTACCACCATTTTTTGTTAATACAATATCTACTTCTTTCTTGACCTCCTGAACAGCATCTTTTGGACAAGCCCCCAGCCCTATTTCGCGCATAATCGACAGATCGTTTACATCGTCACCGATCATAGCTACTTCATCCAGGGAAATATTCAATGCTTCGCACCATTGTTTGAGGATCACAATTTTTTGTTCCCGTCCAACATATACGTGTTTTATACTTAAAGTCTCTGCCCGGTTGCGAACCATTTTATCTACGAAAGCAGAAGAAATAATTCCGCAAACAAGTCCTTTTTCCTGGGCTTTCATGATGGCCATCCCGTCTTTGGAATTGTATTTTTTCACCTGATCACCTGCTTCGGTATAATACATTCCGCCATCCGTCATTACCCCGTCTACATCCAAAATTAGCAATTTAATTTTTTGGATTTTGGGTTTCAAATGATCAAAGATGAATAAAGGCTTGAAGAGCAGGGAATAGAAATCTACTTCATACTCTTCTGCAACTGCTTCCAAATCCAGGATGGATAGTTCGGTCACGCTGTCCACATCGAAATCTTTCAGCATTTGATAGAAATCAACACCGAATTTGGCGCAAAGACCTTTTATATTTTGCTCTAAAAACAAGATTAAACCAGTTTATATCCAACGCTCGCGGCAATCGGATTGAGTGTTTGTAACAATTGTTTGAATTCCTCGTGATTCAACTGCTGAGAAGCATCGGACTTGGCAACTTTTGGATTCGGGTGGACTTCCACCAATAATCCGTCAACTCCCAAAGCAATACAAGCTCTTGACAAGCCTGCAACTCCGTAAGCATACCCCATTGCGTGACTCGGATCCAGGATCACCGGAAGATTGGTATAATGTTTCAACCATTCTACTCCACACAAGTCGAGCGTAAAGCGCGTTCCCGTTTCAAAAGTACGGATTCCGCGTTCACACAGAAGCACGTTCTCATTTCCACCGGAAAGTACAAATTCTGCTGCCTGAACAAATTCCTGTAAAGTGGTGCCGAAACCGCGTTTGATCAAAACAGTTTTCTGTGTTTTCGCACAGGCACGTAAAATCCCCTGGTCGTACATTGCTTTCGCACCCACCTGGATAACGTCTGCATGCTCAATGATCTCATCGATATGTGTTGCATCGCGTGCTTCAGTCACAACGGAAAAACCGTATTCTTCCCGCATTTTTGCCAATAACTTCAATCCTTCCAGGCCCATTCCCTGGAAACTGTAAGGACTGGTTCTCGGTTTATAACAACCTCCGCGAAGTGATGTTAATCCCAACCCCTTCAATAACTCGGAAGATTCTCTGATCTGCTCTTCAGACTCTACCGAACAAGGCCCTGAGATTAGGATGGTATTTCCTGATTTTCCACCAACTGTTACATTTCCTACTTTCACTTCACGTGTTTCGGAACGGTAATTCCGGGATGCCAGCTGCATATCATTTGGAAACACCCAGTGTTCTTCCGTAAATGCTTCCAAAGCCGTCGGGACTTCTTTTACACCGGAACCCGTTACCAGTACATTTACCCCTTGAGAAATCAAATGGAATGCTTTGTTTTCTGCAGCCAGTCTTGCCGCATCAGTTGAATTGACTGATTTTTTTAAATGAATGATCATATTTCCCCTTTAATCAGGTTTACGAATGTTAAGATCCCTTTTGCTTTATTGTTTGCATCTACTACGGGCAAATAAAGAATCGGGAATGTGTATTTTTTAATTTGTTGAAGCAGGTCATTTACGGTTGCCGTTTCGGAAATCACCAAAGGTTTGGAATTCATGATCTCTCCGATGGATTCATTGTTCAGGTTTCCATTCGTGCGAATCAGGCTCTTGCGGAGATCTGCATTGGAGATCAATCCTCTCAAATTAGTTGTTTCATCCACCACCAGGGTAAAACCCAGTTTTCCGTCTTCGATCTCATTTAAAACAGCAGAAAGAGTTGCATTCTCTCCGATGGCAGGAGATTCAGTCAACGGAATCATGAAGTCTTTTACCAGGAATTGGGAATCTATAGTTCGTTTGGTTAAATCCATCAGCGCATGTCCAACACTTGGGGCGTTGAACAAATAAGACCCTGAAACGGAAGTGTGAACCCCCATGTTCCTTAGAATAAAGGAAACTTCTCCGTTTACTCCGCCGTCCACGTGAACAGATTTTGACGGATATTTCTTCTGGAAATCACGGATTTTCTTAAAATTTACCGCATCAAAAACACCACCGCTTTGACCCGGAATCGTTGCCATGATCAAAATAAAATCAAAATTGCTATACTTATCGAAGGCTTCGATCGAAGTGGGTGTAATAATTGCCAGGCCTTTTTTTCCGGAGATATCAGGGGGAAACAGTAATTGTTCTTCCAAATCTTCCACCTGAAAAGTCACATATTCAACCGGAACTGCGCGAAGCAAATCAAAATACTTCGACGGGTTCTTGGTAATGATATGTAAGTCGATTGGAATACTGCACCAATTCCTGATCTTACTGATATCTTCGAATACAGAAGGATCATCATTACAATCAACGTGCAGCAAATCGACATGATGAGCGGCCAGATCTTTGATCGTTTCCGACAGTTCACGTTTCTTATCCGAATAAATCGAAGCAGATATTCTCATAAGACAAAAATAAGGAAAGTATTTCCTTCATGACCTCTATTTTCAGAATGATATTAACAAGAGTTTACACAAAAGCGAATCATATTTTAACATCCGGTTTTATTTACTACTTCCTGATAGAAAGTGAAAAATCAAGCTGTTTTTTGGGACAAAAACCGGACAGCCTGTTCTGCAGTCGGAAGCGCGCAAAAAGACGGTGCTAATCGCATTCTTCTTTTCGCTATCATCTTGTAAATTCCATCCCGGATAAACCGCGGACAAATCCAACCGATTTTCCCCAGGTTAAAAGGAAATCGCAAATAATCCAAGACTTTCAATGCCGCCGAGGATCGCTTGTTCAATTTCTTTCCGTCCCAAAAATAAAAAGTAGAAAGATCAATCTCACTGATTTTCAAATCCTTGAAGAAAGATTTCGCAAAATCGCTTTGGAGAGCACAAAAATGAATCTCCGCGTTTTTTTCCTTGTTCAGGACAAATTGAACCGTTTTATTACAAAAACCGCAGTCGCCATCATAAAATATTATTGGTTTGTCCATGTAAACAAAGATACAAAATAGCAGGAGAATCGTATTTTTGAAGAACAAAGAATGCTAAGAGTAGTTTAGAAACCTTTGCGCCCTTAGTTTCTTCGCGGTTGATTTTAAATCCCACTCTTTTTTGGAACCGCAAAGAGAAGAAGAGCGCAGAGCTTTAGAGCGTGTTATTCTTGACCAACTCGTCTTTGTAATGAGATTTATTAAAAAATATAAAAATGAATTTTGGAATTTTACTTTCCGGGTCCGGAGTATATGATGGCGCTGAAATCCAGGAAGCCGTACTGAGTATGCTGGCTGTTTCCGAATCAGGAGATACTTATACCTGTATCGGCGTAAATGCAGATCAGTTCCATGTGATTAACCACCTTACGGGAGAACCCATGAATGAATCGCGGAATATGCTGGTTGAAGCGGCACGGATTGCCCGCGGGAACATTGTTCCGATCCAGGATGTGCAACCTGCAGATATCGACGGATTAATCATTCCCGGCGGATTCGGGAGTGCAAAAAACTTTACGAAATGGGCATTTGAAGGCCCGGAAGGAGCTATTCTTCCAGAGGTGAAATTATTGCTGGTCAACCTGGTCAACGTTGGCAAACCCATTGCTGCACTGTGTGTGAGTCCGGTAGTTTTGGCAAAAGCACTGGAAGGTTCTAAGATCCACCCATCGCTTACATTGGGAACCACCGCAGAACCATCTCCTTATGATATCGAAGCTTTTTCACAAGGATTGGAAAAAACAGGTGCTTCAACTGTTTATAAATCGGTAAAAGAAATCCATGTAGACCAAACGAATAAGATCATCACAGCACCTTGTTACATGATGGATGCGACTATCAGTGAGGTATGGAAAAACATCCACCAGGCTGTGAGCGAATTAAAAAAACTGGCTTCCGTATGATTCCTCCTTATACCGAACGATCTAAATCTTACAAAGAATCTGTTAATCAAATCAATAAGCAGCTTCGCTTAATTGGTTGGTCGAGATTGGTTGTGCTGTTGATTTCAGCTGCAGGATTTTACTTTTCACGAAGTGAAGACGGACTTCCTTTCCTGATCGGCGGAATCCTTTTCCTGGGATTTTTTGGTTTCCTGGTAAACCTGCATTTCAAAGTAAAGCGAAAACTGCAGATTGCTTCCACCTATCACTGGCTCAATGAATCAGAACAGGTATTTTTAAACGAATCAAAGCCTTATTACGAAGATGGAAAGGAATTTTCAGACACCAAACATCCTTACTCTTTTGATATCGACCTGTTTGGCCCGTATTCGTTGTTTGAGCATTTAAACAGAACTTCAACCGTTATAGGAGGTGAAAAACTGGCTGCTTCGCTGCTTCAAATCCAATCCGCAGAATCCCTCAAAAATTCCCAGGAGGCAATTGCTGAAGTAGCGGAAGATCTGGAATGGAGGCAGGCGTTCCAGGTATATGCCAAATTGGGAAAAGACAGTTCCGAAATTCGGAATTACATCGAACATTGGCAGGATTCCAGGCAATCACTTTCCATCGTTTCCAATATCCTCTCGTTTATCTTCCCTGCTTTGGGATTGACGAGTATGATCTTACTTTATCAAACCGGACAGGTTTACTGGTTCAATGTGGGAGTCATACTGGCTGTTATAAATATGTTGTTATTTGGTGCTGTTTCAGGAAAAATTCGTCAAGAGATCGGGAAAACAGAACGCATCGGTGAAGCGCTTTTGGCTTACAGTGAGATGCTGAAAATGATCGAGAGCCGTCAGTGGAAATCAACCCGGCTGAAGGAAATCCATTCGAAAGTCCATTCCCAAAATCAGGCTGCGAGCTCTTTATTGAAAGAAGCTTCCGGGATCTATCAAAACATGGACACGATCAATAACGGGATGGCTGTTTTCATGCTGAACGGAACGATTCAGTTCCATGTGCATGTTTTCAGACAATTGGTGAAATGGAAAAAGAACCACCGCGAATCGATCAGCCAGTGGATTGAGCAGATTGCCGAAGTGGAAAGCATTCTTTCCTTCAGTAATTTCAAGGTGAACAATCCGGAATACTGCTTCCCGGAGATTACCCAGGACCGGATTTCATTTGAAGAACTGGGACATCCGCTGATTTCCAAAGACAAACGTATCAGCAATTCCATTTCCTTCGACCGGGAACGCTTTGTGGTCCTAACCGGATCTAATATGTCCGGAAAAAGCACTTTCCTGAGAACGCTTGGTATCGGGGTAATTTTATCCAACGCAGGCTCAGTGATTCCAGCAAAGAATGCGGAGTTCTACCCTATTCCCCTGTTGGTTTCCATGCGGTTGAGTGATTCCCTGGAAGAAAGTACTTCCTATTTCTTTTCAGAAGTAAAACGATTGAAACTGATTATTGACAATCTGAATAATGGCCCGGCTTTTGTCTTATTGGATGAAATTTTACGCGGCACGAATTCGGACGACAAGCGAAACGGTACAATTGGAATTGTGGAACAAATGGTGCGTTTGAACGCGATCGGAATGATTGCAACGCATGATTTGGAAGTTTGTGAAACCACTCAGTCACATCCGTCGTATTTAAGTAACAAATGCTTTGAAGTTGAAATCCGGGATAACGACCTGTTTTTCGATTATAAACTTCGGAATGGGATTTGTCAGAATAAAAGTGCAACATTTATCATGAAAAAATACGAAATCATTTGAAAACAAAATTCATCCTCACGCTGTTATTAAGTTCTCCGCTGGCTTTATTTTCCCAGATAACGGATATTTCAAGTCAATTAACCGAGAACAAAGGAAACCTGAATGCCTTCATTCACGAGCCTGCTCAAAAGTTTACCGGAAAACGTCCGTTAGTATTGGTACTCCACGGCTGCAACCAGAATGCAAAAGAAATCTCGGAAGAATCCGGCTGGAACGAGCTTGCTGATATCTTTGGATTTTACGTCGTTTATCCGGAGCAAAAAAACGCCAACAACATGATCCGCTGCTTCAATTGGTTTTTGAAAGACGATCAGGAGAAAGACAAAGGTGAGATGGCGAGCATTCATGAAATGGTTCAATATGCCGCTTCTCATTATTCCATTGATGAATCGCAGGTTTACATTTATGGTGTAAGCGCAGGAGCCATGATGAGCGTTAGTTATATGGCCTGTTATCCCAGCGAAATAAAATCAGGAGCCGCTTTTGCAGGATCTTCCTACAAACAAGTAGATTCACCCATGCAGTCTTTCTCCGAAATGAGAAAACCAACAACATTTAGTGACGATACACTTCGCAAACGCTTGTATTCGCAGAATCCACTCTACAAAGGTGAATTTCCACAATTAATCGTTGTTCACGGAACAGATGACAAAATTGTGAATTATGGTAACAGTGAAGTATTGGTGAAGCAATGGAAAACTGCGTTCGAGATTGTTTCCGAGAGTGAAGAAAAAGTGGAAGTCGGAACCAATTCACCTGTCATTATGCGGAAAGACTACAAAGACTCCAAAAATCGGTCTGTCATCATCTTTTACACAGCCGATATGTGGGGCCATTACCTGCTGATTGATCCGGGACCGGGGCCAAAACAAGGCGGAACGGTGTCGAATCACGCCAAAGACGGAGATTTTTTCAGTACCTATCAGATTGCCAAAGATTGGGGTTTAGCTAAATAGACAGGTCCTTTTCAGGATATTCATCTGCACCTTTTTGTTTTAGCCGGAACTCAGTTGATTAATTACTCGAACTGAAAGCGTTAAAATCACTTGTAACTTAATAAGTTATTAACCCTGTATTACCCGCAATAAACTAGAAACAAAGGCGTTATCTTCTTTTAGTCCGCGCAATTGTTCTTATTCTGTTAATATTTATCCCGAAAAAAGGGTGGATTTTTGACGAATCCATGTACTTTTGCACCGAAATAAGTTAGCAACAAGGCTTACGCAGTAGCTATAGCGTAGGCGCAAAGGCAAAACAAAAAGACATTTTATGAATGAATTTGGTAAACGAGGAAAAAACGCCGATTTAAAAGCAACTATCGGATTAGAAAATCTCGGTAACGTATTTTGGAATTTAACGCCGGCAGAACTAGTAGAAGACACGATTATCGGTGGCCAGGGTGTTCTAACAGACACAGGTGCTATTGCGATTGAAACAGGTGAATTCACTGGTAGATCTCCAAAAGATCGTTTTGTTGTTCGCGATGCCAACACGGAAAACAGTGTTTGGTGGGGTGATGTTAACATTCCTGTTTCTACAGAACAATTTGATGCGTTATACAACCGCATGAAGTCTTATCTGATTGAAAAAGACGTTTATGTTCGTGATGCATACGCTTGTGCTGACGATAAATTCAGAATGAACATCCGTGTGACAACTGAATTTCCGTGGTCAAATATGTTTGCTTACAATATGTTCCTGCGTCCGACAGATGCTGAGATCGAGAATTTTGATGCTGAGTGGAACATCGTTTGTGCTCCGGGATTCAAAGCTGACCCTGCAATTGACGGAACACGCCAGTCGAATTTCGCCATTTTGAACTTCACTCGTAAAATGATCATTATCGGTGGTACCGGTTACACAGGTGAGATCAAGAAAGGTATTTTCTCTGTATTGAACTACGTATTGCCACACGAGAAAAATGTACTTTCCATGCACTGTTCTGCAAACGTCGGAGAGATGAACGACACGGCTATTTTCTTTGGGTTATCAGGAACAGGAAAAACCACTTTGTCTTCAGATCCAAACCGTCGTTTGATCGGTGATGATGAGCACGGCTGGTCAGATAATACAGTATTCAACTTCGAAGGAGGTTGTTACGCAAAAACGATCGATCTATCCAAGGAAAAAGAGCCGCAAATTTACGATGCGATCAAATTTGGTGCGATCTTAGAAAACATCGGCTTCCACGAAGGAACTTCAACGCCTGATTACACAGACGGTTCTATCACGGAAAACACACGTGTTTCCTACCCGATCGATTTCATTGATAACATCATGGTTCCTTCCATCGGATCAGGACCTAAAAATATTTTCTTCCTTACAGCTGATGCATTCGGTGTACTGCCTCCAATCTCGCGTTTAACGAATGAGCAGGCAATGTACCACTTCATGTCAGGATACACCGCGAAAGTTGCAGGAACTGAGGTTGGTATTACAGAACCGACTACCACATTCTCAGCTTGTTTCGGAAAAGCATTCTTACCGCTTCACCCTGCGAAATACGCCAAATTATTAGGTGAAAAATTACAGGGTACTGATATCAAGGTTTGGCTGATCAACACAGGTTGGTCCGGCGGATCTTATGGTGTTGGAAGCCGCATGAAATTGTCTTACACACGTGCGATGATCACGGCAGCATTAACTGGAAAACTGGATAACGCTGTTTACGAAACATTGCCGGTATTCGAATTATCATTCCCTACTTCTTGTCCGGAAGTGCCAAGTGAGATTTTAAATCCACGTGAAACCTGGGCAGATAAAGCAGCATACGACAAAACTGCCAACCATTTGGCTGATCAGTTCGTTAAGAACTTTGAACAGTATGCGGCAGAAACATCCACTGATATTTTAGCTGCAGCGCCGAAAGTGACTGTTTGATCTAGTTTTATTATTTAGTTAAAAGGACTCTTCATTTATTTTGGAGGGTCCTTTTCTTTTAATTAAACCGCAAACTTCGACTCCGCTCAGTTTCCTAAGATTCCCATTACAATTCGGGGCAAGATGTAAAACGCTCAGTTTTCTTTATATCCCTTAAAAAAAGCTAATTAACTAATTACAATCCCGGTTTATTGTAATTTTCCTCCTTCAAATTTGAATACTTCAATGAACAAAACTTCAACTACTCTTGTTTTAAACGAGGGGAAAACCTTAAACTACCTGATTCCTGTATTGCTTTGCGGTGTCGCATCTGTGATCAGCTTTGTTTTCTTTTTCCCTTTGGGGATTTTACTGGCTTTGGCCTGTATTCTGCTTGCTTCAATCGAGTGCGGTCTGGAATTCAATGCGGAGACGATGGAATACCGGAAATTTCAATCACTTTTTGGACAAACCTGGGGAAATTGGGTTCAAATTAAAGACCCTGAAAGTTTTCATTTACGCTTATCGGTTGAAAGTCATACTTACCGAACACCTATGTTAGCATCTCCCGCTTTTTATGGAAACGCTTCAAAGTCCACGTCCAAATCAATTACCTACGATGTGCAGGTTCTCACAAAAAACGGTCAGCATCTGGACATTTATGAATTCTCAAGTTACATCATGGCCCTCAAACTCGTGAAGCATTTACAAGTATTGGAATCCGTAGAAGTCATTGATCACGTTGCGCTGAAACTCGAAGAAAATTACCAAAAGCGCATGAACAGAAGAAGATAAATGATTAAGTTTATATCCATGAGAGCCCTTCTTTTTTCACTGCTTTGTTTTCTGTCTGTTGGATTAAATGCGCAACTGGATTTCAAAAAACTTTCAGACAGTTCTTATGTTTTTACAACTTATCAAACATACAAAGGTGTTCGCATTTCATCTCACGGCTTACTGAAAATAACTCCAGGAGGTGTTGTGATGATCGATACTCCATGGGATACCACACAATTTCAGCCTTTACTGGATTCAATTGATCTGAAATTTCACAAAAAGGTGTTACTCGTAATTTCCACTCATTGGCATGAAGATCGAACTGCAGGGCTGGAATACTATAAAAAGAAAGGAATTGCTACATACAGCACTTACGCCACACGGAATTTATGCCGTGAAAATCAATTCCCGGAAGCTCAATACACTTTTGAAGGCGACACCACTTTCACGGTTTACAATACCGTTTTTGAAACTTTTTATCCGGGAGCCGGCCATACTTCGGATAACATCGTGGTTTATTTTCCAAAAGATCAAATCCTTGTTGGCGGGTGCTTTATCAAATCTGTTGAAGCGGAAGACCTGGGAAATCTCTCGGATGCCAATATCGGTATGTGGCCCATTGCTGCTAAAAACCTGATGAAGAAATATCCCAAAGTGAAGATCGTCATTCCGGGACACCAGGAAATTGCACCTGGAAAAAAGGCATTGAAACACACACTGAAA
Organism: uncultured Flavobacteriales bacterium; assembly: GCA_946478775.1. The sequence continues at coordinate 2,412 of CAMLDR010000067.1, read as the reverse complement.
CTTGCCCGGAAAAAGTATAAAGGCAGAAAACAGGATAAGAAGAAGGCGAAATAATAGTCCATGTCACAAATTTTCAAACAGCAGCTAGAAAAGTTCATCTCCGTTTCTGACGAAGAATTCGAAACCATTTTGCGTTATTTCAAAACCAGATCTGTCCAAAAAAAGCTTTCCTGCAGGAAGAAGGAAAAAGTTACTGACAGAAACTCCTGTTCCACAAATATCCGGGATTAGGGGATTTTCACAACTTCCAGGGATAAGTGCAAGATTATCCACCTTCTACCATGGTAAGTAATTGAGGTTTCAGAAAAACACGTACTTTTAATCCATGTCATTCAAGATAAAACTCGCCCTCACTATTTTCTTAATTGCATGTTACAGTCAGTGCAATGCAGCTTCTGTCAAAGAAATCATTTCAAAAATAGAAACCAACCTCTCAGTAGAAATAGTTTACAATTCCAAAACTACCGACTCCTGGTCGTCTATCTTCTATGAAAACTGCGATGATTCGATCGAACTGAAAACGTATCTCCTGCACCTGGATGAAGAATATGCCAAATACCCAAAAGGTTACTTTCAATTAGCCGGAGTGAGCACCATCGTACTTGGAAAAAAAATGAGATTCGGTGAGCAATTCCGGGCAGCGATTCCCGATCCCTACCTCCATTCCCTTTACCTATCAATCAATGGAGCGTATGGCGGAACAGGTATGACTTATCTGATCCATGTGATGCACCACGAATTGCATCATTGTACGGAATATGCGATGTGGCAGGACATGAGTTACGTCTGGGACCTTTGGGCTGAAACAAACGTGGCATCTTTTGCATACATGAACGGGGGTTCGGATGCCTATGAAAATCTGTCTGTCGACTGGTATTCCATGACACATCCTCAACAAGGATTCATCAACCTGTATTCCACTACCGCACAGGAAGAAGACCGCAGCGAACTAATGGCTTTGATCATGACGGATGACGAACGGGAATTCATTTTCCAATACTACCCGGATGATGAGATCCTCCAGTATAAATTATTGATTTTATTGGATCACCTCAATACATTTACTAACAGCACCGATAATTTTTGGATGAATAGCATGATGGAGTTGATCGGACAAGAATGATCAAAAAAATATCTTACGGGGATAAGTGCAAGATTATCCACCTGTTACCCAGGTAACTAGTTTTAAGGTTTTTTACAAAGGATAATTTCCCAATTGTAAAAACGCCCGCTTTCCAATTCTACTTCAACAGGTTCAAACTTTTTAGCAACCCAAGTTTCTACTTCCAGTGTATATTTTCCAGGTGTAATATCCGAAAAAATACATCCCAATAATTGGCCCGCAATCTTCTTGTACGTTTTTTTGTCATTGGATAATTTCACCTCCACGTCCTTCAAATAGTCAACACCCTGACAAGAAATTCCAATAAGAACAACAGATTTATTTTCTTCTGCTGCAGCCAGGTCTTTGACTTTTTCGAATTTAGAAACACACGGACCGGATGAAAGTTTTCCATTTGAAAGTTCTTTCGGCTTCGGGTTCTTTTTTGGGGCCAAAATACAACCTGCCAGGAAAAACGGTAATACTCCAATAAGAATGAATTGCTTGAAAGTTGTTCTTTGCATGAGGAAATATAGCGGAATTATTGGAATTCTTCTACAAAAAAATCCCCCATCATTACTGACGAGGGATTCTCTATTTTATTTGTGGTAGCAAACAATCAATCGAGATCTGTAACTAACTGATGTTTCTCGATCAATTTTCTCAAATTAATCAACGCATAACGCATTCTACCCAATGCAGTGTTGATCGAAATGTTTTCTGCCTCAGCAATATCCTTGAAGGATAAATCCTGGAAAATGCGTTTCTCAATGATCTCTTTCTGACTTTCCGGCAAATGCTGGATCAGTTCGATCATTTGTGTCTCCAGTTCCGTTTTGGAAATGCTCTGCTCAATATTCAATTCATCCATTTTCAGAATAGAAAAGATATTGAAGTCCTCGCTCTTTGCATTGCGCTCACTGATCAGCTTCATTCTTCCATGCTTACGGAAATAATCGATAACCAGGTTTTGAGCGATACGCATGGCCCAAGGAAGGAATTTCCCTTCTTCATTGTAATTTCCAATTTTCAATGTTTGGATAATCTTCACAAATGTCTCCTGGAAAATATCTTCCGCAATTTCGCGCTCACGGATCTTGTGATAAATGGAACGGTATATTTTGTCTTTATGACGCATCAACAAGACTTCAAAAGCTTGTTCGTTTCCTTCTAAATAATTATGTATAAGGACTTGATCGTCTAGGAATTTCATAGCCATAATTCTACTCTTAAGGTTTAACCAGTTGTATTTTAACAGTTTAAAGTAGAATTCTTTCTATAGGCTCTATGAATTATTTTTGGAAAGATAG
>CAMLDR010000066.1 GCA_946478775.1 uncultured Flavobacteriales bacterium | reverse complement strand
TATACGTTTGACCTGACGAAAGCACCTCACTTATTGGTTGCAGGAGCAACCGGTCAGGGTAAATCCGTCGGATTGAATGCAATCCTCGTTTCTATTTTGTACAAAAAGCACCCGTCACAGGTTAAATTTGTGCTAGTCGATCCGAAAAAAGTGGAATTGACATTGTATAATCGCATTGAACGCCATTACCTGGCAAAACTTCCGGGAGAAGAGGATGCGATTATTACGGACACATCAAAAGTGGTAAACACCCTGAATTCCTTATGTATCGAAATGGATAACCGCTACGAACTGTTGAAAGTGGCAGAGGTCCGGACTATTAAGGAATACAATGCCAAGTTTATTGCCCGTAAATTGAATCCGGAAAAAGGTCACCGTTATTTGCCTTATATCGTTGTGTTAATTGATGAGTTTGCGGATTTGATCATGACGGCCGGAAAAGAAGTAGAGCATCCCATTGCGCGTTTGGCACAGTTGGCCCGTGCAATCGGAATTCACCTGATCGTTGCAACCCAAAGGCCTTCCGTGAACGTAATTACAGGTATGATCAAGGCAAATTTCCCTGCGCGCATTGCATTCCGGGTACTTTCTAAAATTGATTCCAGAACCATTCTGGATTCTTCCGGGGCAGATCAGTTAATCGGTCGCGGAGATATGTTGATTTCCCTTGGGCAAGACCTGATCCGTGTACAGTGTGGTTTCGCAGACACACCTGAAGTAGAAGCTATTTGCAGGTTTATCGGAGAGCAAAGAGCGTATCCCGAAGCATTGATCCTTCCGGAATATGTGGGAGAGAATGGCGGAAACGATACCGACATGGACCTGGACGAGATCGATTCCATGTTTGCAGATGCAGCACGTATTGTAGTAATCAATAACCAGGGATCTGCTTCCTTGCTGCAGCGCAAATTGAAATTGGGTTACAACAGGGCCGGGCGAATTGTGGACCAGTTGGAAGGTTATGGAATCATAGGGCCTTTCCAGGGAAGTAAAGCGCGCGAAGTGCTTTTCAGCGATATCGAAAGCCTGGAAGAATTCCTTCGGGCAAAAGGGATTAATTAAAAATGTAGAATGGACCATTGAAAAGTTTAAAGCAGCTGTGCTTCGTACGTCCTGACTCCTTGTTCTAGTATTCTTGACCTCCTTTTCAATTTTCCCATTGTCAATTTTTCAATTCTTTGATCTGTTTACATAGAAAATCTTTTATTATGTAACATGATTCTTGGCACAATTTCTGATATTTGTACAGAAAATTTATAAAACATGAAATACTTATTTATTTGCCTGACTTTATTGGGGAGTACTTTGGCTTACGGCCAGGATGCCAAAGCAGATGGAATTCTTGATAAAGTTTCTGCAAAAATAAAAGGACTGAAAACGTTCTATGTGGAATTTAGTGCAACAATCAAAAACAGCACAAACGGAACGAACTCAAATATGTCCGGAAAAGGCTGGGTGAAAGGCGATAAATTCAGTGCTGTTTATGGTGAAACAACGTTGATCTCTAACGGACTGAAAAAGTGGTCCATCGTAAAAGAAGAGAAAACGGTTTATGAATCAGATGCTTCTGGTGAAGATGAAGATGCAATCAATCCAAAGAAATTGATGACCATTTGGGAGTCCGGATTCAAAAGCAAGTACGAAAAAGAAGAAACAGTGAACGGTGAAAAAGTTCATATGATCTATCTCTATCCGAAAAACCCTAAGAAAGCGAATTACCACACAATCATCGTATACATTTCGAAAGAAGATAATGAGGTGAAAAAAGCTATCCTGAAAGCAAATGACGGAACAGTATCTACATTTACAATGACCAAGTTCACTTCAAACCCGGCAATCGAAGACAGCAAATTCGTATTCGACAAATCAAAATACCCGGGATACACGGTTGTAAAAGATTAAATCAATTTGATTGACATACAGAAACGGCGTTCCATTTGGAATGCCGTTTTTAGTTACATCGGATAGAAAATGTGGGCACGTCCCGTACGTACGCGACGTGCCCACGGGAATATCATTAACAGTAGGGGCGGAAAATTTTCCGCCCCTACTATTTGGACAAAAAAAATCCCGTCTCGGTTCAACCGAGACGGGATTTTTTGATATCTGATTTATTAAAATTCATACAATTCAACCAATGCCTGTTTGAATCGTTCAACCGGCAGGAATTGTTTTTCCAGTGCAACTGCAAACGGAACCGGAGTATCTAATGAAGCAATACGTTTCACAGGAGCATCCAGTGAGTCGAAACAATTTTCATTGATCAATGCCACCAATTCTCCGCCGATTCCACCTGTCATGCAATCTTCGTGCAGTACAATCACTTTTCCTGTTTGGCGAACCGCATCATAGATCGTTTCCGTATCCAGCGGAAGCAATGTTTTCAAATCGACCAGGTTGGCAGAAATCTCCGGCATGGCATCCAAAGCTTCCATTGCCCAGTGAACTCCCAGTCCGTAAGTAACGATCGTTAAATCCTCTCCTTTACGCACATAACCGGCTTTTCCAATCTCTGTGGTGTAGTAGTCATCCGGAATATCCTCACGAATACTTCTGTAGAGGAATTTGTGTTCAAAAAACAATACCGGGTTCGGGTCTTCAATAGCAGCGTTCAATAATCCTTTCGCATCTCCGGGGAAAGCAGGATAAACCACTTTTAATCCGGGAGTATGGAAGAACCAGGCCTCGTTACTTTGACTGTGGAAAGGGCCGGCAGCAGTGTTTGCTCCGGTAGGCATACGGACTACCACGTCAGCGTTTTGCCCCCATCTCCAGTGTATTTTAGCTAAATTATTGATAATCTGGTTGAATCCGCAAGTCACAAAGTCTGCAAACTGCATTTCAACAATAGCTTTCATTCCGGCAATGGATAAACCTAATCCTGCACCAACAATGGCTGATTCACAGATTGGCGTATTGCGGACACGTCCTTTGCCAAATTTCTCCACGAAACCTTCGGTGACTTTAAACGCACCACCGTATTCGGCGATATCCTGTCCCATAATCACTAATTCGGGATAGCGGACCATACTTTGTTCCAATGAATCGGAAATGGCATCAATCAAGCGTTTCTCAGTCTTTGCATCACTTGTCGGATGGATAACCGTTTGAGTGAAAGGAGCATAAATGTCATCCAATTCTCTTTGAAGATCTGCTTCGATCGGACTTTCCGCAAATGCGATCTCTAATCCGTTTTGAATTTCGTCCTTAATTTCCTGCTTGATTTGAGCGATTGATTCGTCCGTTAAAACACCCTGCTCCAACAAATACATTTCGTAATTGGTAACAGGATCTTTTTTCGCCCATTCATCCTGAAGTCCTTCCGGATAATATTTGGTACCGGAAGCTTCCTCGTGACCACGCATTCGGAACGTCATACATTCCAATAAGAAAGGACGAGGTTTTTGTCGAATCGAATCTGCAATTTTTCGCACGGTGCGGATCACGTCAAGGATATTGTTCCCGTCAACCTGAAAAGCATCCATTCCGTAACCGATCCCTTTGTCAATAAACTGCTTGCAGCGAAATTGTTCGTTGCTTGGAGTAGATAATCCCCAGCAGTTATTCTCGATTGCAAAAATGACCGGAAGGTCCCAGACTGCCGCAACATTCAATGATTCATGGAAATCACCTTCTGATGCACCACCGTCTCCCGTAAATACTATTGTAGCGTTATTATTTCCTTTTAACTTGTTTGCCAGGGCAATACCGTCAGCAATTCCAAGCTGCGGCCCCAAATGCGAGATCATCCCTACGATGTTGTAATCTTTTGTCCCGAAGTGGAAAGAACGGTCGCGGCCTTTGGTGAAGCCCGACATTTTTCCCTGGAATTGAGCAAATAACCGGTTCAAAGGAATTCCGCGAGTAGTGAAAACTCCCAGGTTTCGGTGCATGGGAAGAATGAATTCCTCTTCTTTCATGGCATAGGCAGATCCCACGGAAATACCTTCCTGTCCCCAACCCGAAAACCACTTCGAAATTTTCCCCTGACGAAGGAGAATAAGCATTTTTTCCTCAATCAGACGCGGTTTTGCAAGCGCTTTATAAATAGTAACAAGCTCTTCGTTTTCGAAGCCTGTTCGATCAAAATCAATCAATCTTTTTGTCTTTTCTTTCTCCATACTGAATATCGCAGACAAATGTACTTTAAATTCAAAATTCAAAAGGTAAAATTCCAAAAATTAAAAGGGAACTTTCCTTCGGGAGGTAATCAGTAGGGACGCGACGCATCGCGTCACTACATTTTTAATAATAAAAAAAACCGCCCCGAGCAATCAGGGCGGTTTTCAGAATATTCGTTTTTTCGATTATACCAATCCCTGGTCAATCATGGAATCTGCAACTTTTACGAAACCTGCAATGTTTGCACCTTTCACGTAGTCCACATTTCCTTTGGCATCTTTACCGTATTTCACACAAGCTTCATGGATAGAAACCATGATACCGTGTAATTTCGCATCAACTTCTTCAGCTGACCAGCTTAAACGCAAGGAGTTTTGTGACATTTCCAAACCGGAAGTAGCAACCCCACCAGCGTTAGACGCTTTCCCCGGAGAGAACAAAACATTAGCAGCCTGGAATGCAGCAATACCTTCCGGTGTTGTTGGCATGTTTGCTCCTTCAGCAACACAGATTACTCCGTTTGCGATCAAAGCTTTTGCCTCATCACCGTTCAATTCGTTTTGAGTAGCACAAGGCAATGCGATGTCCGCTTTTACTTCCCAAGGACGTTTTCCTGGAATAAAGTTCGCTTTAGGATATTGCTTCGTGTATTCTTCGATACGTCCGCGCTTAACGTTTTTCAATTCCATTACGAAAGCCAATTTCGCAGCGTCAATACCTTCCGCATCGTGAATGTATCCGGATGAATCAGAAAGTGTAACCACTTTTCCACCCAATTGCGTTGCTTTTTCACAAGCATACTGAGCTACGTTTCCTGAACCGGAAACAACCACTGTTTTACCTAAGAAGGAATCATCTTTAGTAGCCAACATTTCTTTTGCGAAATAAACAGTTCCATAACCTGTAGCTTCCGGACGAATCAAAGATCCACCCCAGTTACGTGCTTTACCTGTTAAAACTCCTGTAAATTCGTTACGGATACGTTTGTACTGACCAAACATATAACCGATTTCACGACCTCCAACACCGATATCTCCTGCCGGTACATCCGTATCAGGACCAATGTGGCGGGAAAGTTCAGTCATGAATGATTGACAGAATTTCATAACTTCATTATCTGATTTTCCTTTAGGGTCAAAATCAGAACCTCCTTTACCACCTCCCATTGGAAGAGTCGTTAATGAGTTTTTGAAGATTTGCTCGAAACCTAAGAATTTCAAAATAGAAAGGTTCACGGAAGGGTGGAAACGAAGCCCTCCTTTGTATGGTCCGATTGCAGAGTTGAATTCTACACGGTACCCACGATTCACCTGAATTTCACCTTTGTCATCTAACCAAGGAACTCGGAACAAAATCGTTCTTTCCGGCTCAACAATTCGATCCAAAATTTTTGCAGTCTTGTACTTAGGGTTTTCTTCCATAAAAGGAATAACTGCTTCAGCAACTTCATGAACAGCTTGCAAGAATTCTGTCTCATGACCGTTGGTAGCTTTTACTTTTTCCATAAAAGCGTCAATCTGTGCTTGGTATTTACTTGACATATTATTAAATGCTTTTGTTTTACGTGGGGCAAATGTAATTAATTTTAAAAATGAAGCGGGAATTTTATGGAACATTATAAAGTATTAAGGAATTAATCGATGGGAACCCCATTTTGATTGTTGAAATAGAGTAATTGATAATATTCAGAAAAGGAACAGACAACCTATTCTTAATAATTCCGTCTTTTGTCTGTATTACAATAATCCAATAATGAAGAAATATTTACTACTAATCGCTTTTAGCACTGTTTTTTTGGCCTTCAAATCCTTTGGTCAGGTCTACGAGAAAATCTATGACTTGTCAAGTTCTGAAGTCCAAAATCACATGGATCAGAATAAAATCTCTGGTATTGATATCCTAACGGGAGTAAGAGCGCATCACGTCATTGGACTTGCCGGAATCGGTACTTCCCAAAAATCTGCTTTGGAAACATTATTAACGAATGATTCCAGGGTTACTTCCTTTGTATTAAGTGAAGACGGAACCTCCTTGGTTCTTGAATCACAAGCTGTATTAACGAAAGAAGAATTCCAAACGCTGCTTCAATCGCTGAATGGTACAGTTACCGGATACGCAGTAGAATATTCAATCTAAGCCCCAATTACTAAGAGATTTTATTATATGAAAACAATTAAAAAGACCTTGCTTTCGCTAGGAATATTGTTGAATTTGAATGCATTTGCTCAACTTGCACCTGGTGCAAACTGTGGTGATGCAGGATGTTCAACCGCTGGTTCTTATTCCAGTAATACAGGTGTGCCCAGTATGGGAAGTTTCCAATGCTTAGGCTCAACACCGAACGCAAACTGGCTGGCATTTTCGATCGGATCGAACGGAAGTATTCACTTAACATTAACTCAGACCACTGGTGGTGGAGGCGGGATTGATGTGGATTTTGCCTTATACGGACCTTATTCAAGTGTTTCGGCCGGTTGTCCTATCGGGCCTGGAACCCCTACTGTAGACTGTTCTTATTCTGCTTCCGCTACGGAATATGTTGATATTGCGAATGCAGTTGCCGGACAAGTATATGTCTTATTGGTAACGAACTTCAACGGTTCTCCCGGAACAATCAGCTTGCAACCAAATGGAAACAATCCTTCAACAGGAACGGTGAATTGTAATGGTATTACTTTCAATGCCACTGCGACTTCAACTCCTGCTACTTGTAACCAGGCAACGGGATCTGTAACAGTAACTCCAAACGGTGGAGTTGCACCTTACACGTATTTGTGGAATACTCCGGGTAACCCGACCACTCAGTCTGTAAGTAATGTTCCTCCGGGAACATACACCGTTCAGATAACTTCATCACCGAACCCGGCTAATGGTTTGCCTGTGCCTCCAACAACGGCAACTGTAACCGTTGCAAATATCAATGCAACTTTTAGTGGAACGAGTACAAATGCTTCTTGTCCGATGGGACAAAACGGTACTGCAACGGCAAACCATACAGTAGCAGGAAATCCTCCGGGAATTACAGCAACTTACCTGTGGAATGACCCGGCTGCCCAAACAACAAAAATTGCAACCGGACTTTTACCGGGAACTTATACTTGTCAGGTGACATTGTCTAACGGATGTACCGGAACTGTAACCGTAACGGTTGGAGCAAATCCGGTAGCGTATTCAGCTACTTCAACAGTGGTTTCTTGTCCGGGTGGTTCAGACGGTACTGCAACAGCAAACATGGCACCGGTAGTTGGAACATTGTCGTATGTATGGAGTGATCCAGCAGCACAGACAACTCAAACAGCAACCGGTTTGGCAGCAGGATCTTACACTTGTACGATCACTTCAAATATCGGATGTACCGGAACTGCGAACGTAACCGTGACGGAAATCCCGGGAATGCTTGCAACTTTCACCAACATCACTCCTGTATCCTGCCATGCAGCAAATAACGGAGCATTAACAGTTGCGGTGACGCAGGGAACACCTCCTTATAGTTATTCTTGGGATCACTCAGGTTCAACTACTGCTACTGCAAATGATTTGTATGTAGGAATGAGCACCGTAACAGTTACCGATGCAAATGGTTGTATTGTTACGGCTAGTGAAACGTTGACTCAACCGGATGCTTTGCAAATTACGTATGTGACACCGGATCAAATTATCTGTCCGGAAGCTTCCACAACGATCAGTGTAAATGGAGTTGGAGGAAATGGTCCTGCAAATAACAATTATACTTTTACATGGAAAGAAAACGGAGTTGTTATCGGAACGGGTACTTCAATCGTTGTTGATCCTGTAGCTACAGGCACACAATATTGTGTGGAGTTAACGGAAGCTTGTGGTTCTCCAAGTACGGATACCTGTATGATGATCACTTTCCCTACTTCATTGTATCCTGTTTATAATCCGAACAAACCATATACCTGTTTGCCTGGAGTATTGGAATTCTATTTGGATCTTGCTTCTATCGATAACGATGACCCGATTGATTCGGTGATCGTTCAATTTGGAAATGGTGCTGAAGGAGTTGTTTATGGAAATGACACCATCCGCTATACCTACACTGCAGCTGGAATTTACACCATTGACGTAACCGTAATTTCAGAATTGGGTTGTATTACTGATACATCTTATTTAGGAATTGCAAACGTAATAGCAAATCCGGTGGCCGACTTTACGATGTCTGCAAATCCAACAACATTCTTTGAAACAGTTGTTAAAATGCAGGACAAGTCAAGTCCTACAGTAGTGAACTGGGAATGGGAATCACTTGGTTCTGATCCGAATAACAGTACATACCAAAATCCAACATTCCACTTTCCGGAAGGAATTGTAGCAACTTACCCGATTCGCTTGATCGTTGAAACACCGGAAGGATGCAAGGATACAGTTGAACGAATCCTGACTGTAAACAGCGATATTATTTTCTACGCTCCGAATGCATTCACACCGGATGGTGATGAGTTCAATCAAAGCTGGAAGTTCTATGTTTCAGGAGTGGATGAGTTCGATTTCGAGTTGATGATCTTAAATCGATGGGGAGAAGTTATCTGGGAAACACACGATGTGAATTCTTCTTGGGACGGAACATATAACGGGACACCTGTTAAAGAAGGTACTTACACCTGGGTTGCCCGTGTAAAGGATCTTTACTGGGATAACATGAAAGTCTTTAACGGAGCCATTAATCTTATTAAGTAACAACAGACTACTTTAATATATAAATGGAAATCCCGGTTCACTTAGGTGAACCGGGATTTTTTTTGACCTGAAAAATGAAGGTTTTAATTACTCGGAATAAGTGTCTTTTTAACTCTTAATAATTTGACGATGAATGGATTGTGTGTTATTTGTGTCCTTAAACGTAATTATTCGTTGATTTTCCGCTTTTAACACGAGTTTTAAGCAACCCAACCTTCAAAAAATCGTTTTAAAAGCAACACAATAAGGTAATTATGAAGAAGCTAGTTTTAATAGGTGCATTGTTGTTTTTTTCAATGAATGCAGTAAATGCTCAGGTGACAGTTTGTCTTGGGCAGGATGCAACAGTTTGTGCAGGTCAGACGGTTCAGATCACAAATTGTTCGGGGGGAGGGCCCATTTTAGGGGCAGGAATTACTTTAGATAATGCAACCACGATCCCTCAACTACCCGATGATATGTTTTCGGGACTCATTCCAATGGGATTCAATTTTAATTTTTACGGAACGAATTATACCAATTGCGTGATCGGGTCGAATGGACTGATCAGTTTTACGGCAGGTAATGCAAATACAGGTTGTACCTGGAGTTTGGTTGGTATGGGAACTCTTCCAAACACCGGATTAGCAGCAGCGAGAAATTCTGCAATGCTCTTTTATTCTGATATTAATCCTTCCCAAGCACCAATCGGGCCGATTAAGTATCAGACTATTGGAACTGCGCCAAACAGAAAGTTCGTTGTGCTGTTTGAAAGTGTGAATGCTTTCCAATGTCCGAATACCTGCTATTACGGAGCAATTATCTTTTATGAGACGAGCAACATCATTGATATGATGATCGGTCAAAAACCAAATTGCGCAACCTGGAACGGAGGTTTGGCTATCCAGGGTGTGGAAAATGCAGCAGGAACTGTTGCTACAATCACGCCGGGAAGAAATAACAGTGTCTGGAATGCGAATCAGGACGGGAAAAGATTTACACCGATCGCGCCAAATAATACATCGAATTACGCCGTAGCTACGGTTCCATATTATACGGTTACATCTACATCCAATAACAGTATTCAATGGACGAGTACAGCCGGAGGATTATGGCCATACAATAATGGGGTTTTAAATGTGAATCCTGTTCTTCCGGGAACAACCGGGTATTATCTGACTGCATCTGCCTGTAATGCAGCAGTTGGAGGTGTAAGCGATACCACATTTATTACCCGTCAGGTAGTTGCAGGTACAGCAACTGCAGTAACGGATTATTGTTTTGGAGGAGTAGGATCAGCGACAGTGAATCCAACACAGGGCTCAGCGCCGTTTACTTATAACTGGAATCCGGGCGGACAAACCACTCAAACAGCTACAAATCTGGTCTCAGGACCATATACGGTTCAAATCACGGATGCTTTGGGCTGCAGTGCAAATGTCAATGTCAATGTTCCGAATACGAATGCAGCATTCAGCGGTTCTTCTACCTTGGTAAGCTGTCCGGGAGGAAACGATGGCACTGCGACTGCAACGATGACTCCTCCGCTAGGAACCGTTTCTTACAATTGGTATGATGCAGGCGGACAAACGACACAGACAGCCACTGGTTTGATTGCGGGAACTTATCATTGTGTAGTTACTACTTCATTGTCTTCAGGCTGTACAGATACTGTTGAAGTCATCGTTTCGGAAATTCCGGGTATGGTTTCAACGATTATTAATCAGCAGGATGTGACTTGCAACAGTGCGAATAACGGTATTATAGAAATCAATGTGGTGGATGGAACAGCTCCTTATACTTATTCCTGGAGTAATTCAGCTTCAACAGGTCCTTTGGCAAATGATTTGTTTGCAGGAACACATACGGTAACCATTACCGATGCAAATAGCTGCGTGATTACAACAACGGCAACGATCGGCGAACCGGCAGCACTGAAAATTATGAGTATTACCCCGGATACGATCATTTGTCCGGAAGCTTCTATTGTCCTGAATGTTCAGGGAACAGGTGGAAATGGTCCGCTATTCTATACCTTTACATGGAAAGAAAACGGAACGGTTATCGGCACGGGAACATCCATCACAGTTGATCCGGTTGCAACAGCAACTCAATATTGCGTTGAATTGACTGAAACATGTGGTTCGCCCGTTGCGGATTCCTGTATGACGATCAATTTCCCAACAGCAATTGTTCCGAGTTATATTTCAAATCTGCCATACTCTTGTTTGCCGGGTGATTTTATTTTCCTGAACCAATCAAACAACAGTGGAGAGATTGATTCGGTAGTGGTTGACTTCGGAGACGGAAATACCGGAATATTTTATGGTGATTCGAATTTAACACATACCTACACTTCTGCCGGGATTTATACGGTCAGCGTGGTAACGACTTCTATTCAGGGTTGTATAACAACCAATACCTTTCCGGGAATTGCAACTGTAATAGCAAATCCGGAGGCAGACTTCACCATGTCGGCAAATCCTACAACCATCTTTGAAACGGTTGTGAAAATGCAGGATAAATCAAGTCCCGGAGTTGTGAACTGGACCTGGTCGGCTCCCGGTTCAAATCCGAATAACAGCACTTACGAGAACCCGACGTTCCATTACCCGGAAGGAGTGGTTGGAACGTATACCATCCAGCTGATCGTAGAAACGCCGGAAGGATGTGTTGACACCATCGAACGAGTATTATCGGTAAACAGCGACATTATTTTCTATGCTCCGAATGCATTTACCCCCGATGGAGATGAATTCAATCAAACATGGAAATTCTATGTTTCGGGAATTGATGAGTATAATTTTGAATTACTGATCTTTGATCGCTGGGGAGAAGTTATTTGGGAAACACGCGATCCGAATGCAGCTTGGGACGGAACCTACAACGGTAAGGTTGTTCAGGCCGGAGCTTATTCCTGGATTGCACGCGTGAAAGATATCTACTCCGATAGCAAGAAAACATTCAACGGAGCCATCAATATCTTCAGATAAGTTACCGACTACTTTAATATAAATCAGAAACCCCGGTGCGTTAAGCGATCGGGGTTTTGCATTTTAAACCGGATCTGCAAAGAATATTTTATTTCTATAACGGATACCTGTTTCCTCATGCTTATTTTTGTTTGCGTCAATGGAACTTTGTTTTCTCTGGAAATTGAATTCACAAAGTTGTCAAACAAACAAATTATGAAAAACATACTTGCAGTACTGAATGTATTGGTCATTTCCACAAACCTGAGTGCTCAGACAAAAGACTCCAGCAGAATGAGTATTCCCGAATTGAAATTAAATTTCAATAAATCGGGAACGAGTTACATCAAAGGAACATTTTTGGCCCAAACCTGGGCAAGATATGCTGAAATGAACCCGGGAACAACCATTGACGGAACACCCAAATCAAATTTAGGAGATATTGGTATCAGAAGATGGCGGATCCAGGTATTCGGTCAGCTCACGAACCGGGTCTATTTCTATACCCAATTCGGACAAAATAATTTCACTTTCCTGCAGCCAAGACATACCGGTGCCTTTTTGCATGATGCAATTACTGAATTCCGGGTGGCTAAACAACTGCAAATCGGTGGAGGATTAACGGCGTGGGGGGGAGTCTCCCGTTTTTCTTCACCCGCAGTGGCGAATATAATGGGCTTAGACGCACCGATCTACCAGCAGGCAACAAATGGTGTCAACGACCAGTTCGCACGAAAGCTGTCGCTTTATATGAAAGGTGAAATCTCGCGTTTGAACTACCGCATCGCATTATCGAGACCGATGTCTGCGAAAAACAGTACGGTTCCCATTCCACCGATCAATGCAAATTCAAATTTTAATATCGAAGCTCCGCTGGCTCAAACTTCCGGATATTTGTTCTGGCAGTTTTTTGATACCGAAACAACTCCGAATCCTTACATGAGCGGGACGTATCTGGGGAAAAAGAAAATACTGAACATAGGATTGGGCTGGGTTCATCAAAACAAGGCCATGTGGCACACCACCGATTTGGGAGACACCAGCCGCACCGCTTTGTTATTGCTGGGCGCGGATGTATTCCTGGATCTACCGGTCGGAAGTAAAGGCGCTGTATTCAATGCGTATGTAGCTTACAATCATTTCAATTACGGTAAAAATTACGTTCGTATGCTGAATGGAATGAACCCTGCCAATGGGGTCAATTCAGAAGGAACATGGAACGGCCCCGGAGTCAATTACCCGATGATTGGAACCGGGAACATTCTTTTCGCCCAAATAGGTTATAAATTGAAAGACGATCTTTTCGCTTCTGATAATGGAACACTGATGCCTTATGTGGAAATACAGTATTCCCAATTCCAGGCTCTGAAAGATCCTTCGGTGATGGTTGAAGCAGGTCTTAACTGGCTGATTCACGGAACTCACGGTTCAAAATTATCTTTGGGTCTGCAGAACAGGCCGGTATTTGAAAACAACTCATCAGGAGTCGCTATTCAAACAATGCGAAAAAATATGTTGGTGCTGCAGTATCAAATTGCATTTTAACTTTTTATATTTAATTGACTTATAGGTTTAACAACACATCACAAACAACATGAAATATTTAAGCATTCTGGCACTTACCCTCGTGTTTTCTTTCCACGGCAAGACACAAAAAAATCAAGCTTGTGATTCTGTTCCGACCTTGAATTCTGAGATATTGAAAGTTCTAAAACCTTACATGGGACAGAAAATGCTAAGAGGTGAATGCTGGGATGTTTTGAGCGTGGCTTTAAACGAAACGCATGCTGAGTGGAATGGTTATGATGTATTCGGGACTTCCTACGATTATAAAAAAGAATGTATTGCGCCGGGAGACATTATTGCTTTTAAAGGAGTGAAATTCGGCGGAATTCAAAATGGACAAAAGTATTTCGAGGAAATGGAGAAACATTTTGCGGTTGTAAAAGAAGTCAAAGCAAATGGTGAATTGGTGTTGCTGCATCAAAATACCGGTCGATTTGGCAGGAAATTAGGTGAATCCAGTATTTTCCTGGGAGATTTAAAGAAAGGAAAAATGGAGTTTTTTCGTCCGAAGCGTTAATCGATCCGCATTCTGATCCGCCATTCTTTGGGGTAAAGATTATTGAAACGATTTCCCAAATGTTTGATCCAGCCCAATTTGGTCCCTTCAAACGAAACCGTGTTAAATCCGTGTTTTCCTTCCAGGTTGAAGGTTTCTCCTTTTAAATAATGCAACGCCTGTTCACGTGTCAAAGCAATATCCGGAATCTGCTCCGATAAAATAGACGAATCCAATACTAATGCTTCATGAGGGATCAATCCTTTGCGGGAAATTTCACCCAGTTCCGTACCCAATTTGATGATGCGTAAATTGGAGTGAAGCAGTTCTACCAATTCCACTGAACCTTTGGGAATAGCAAAAACATACTCATTCCACTGAATAAATTCAGAATCGGAAGAAACCCATTCGCTAAACCAGGACTCCGGTTTCAATCGGGTTAGGGTGCTTTTCTTTTTTGATTTGTTCTTTTGAGCACGTTCTTCCCCCAGTTTCCGGATGACAACGACATAGAATCCTTCAGTCTTTAGTTCCGATGGAAGTGCGTAATGTCCGATTCCGTCTCTTCCTGCCCTGGCAAACGGAAGTTCAACGGAGTGAATTTCGGAATTCGTTTGGTCGAGGATCCAGCGCACATTGTCTTCATTCTCCTGTGCGTTGAACGTGCAGGTTGAATAGATCAAAAAACCAGTTGGCTTCAGAGAGTCCCAAACATCCATCACAATTCGTTTTTGCCTTCCCGCACATAAATTGACAGCTTCAACCGACCACTCATTCCGCGCATCGGGATCCTTGCGGAACATTCCTTCCCCGGAACACGGAGCATCAATCAAAATGCAGTCAAACACACTTTTCAACCCTTCAAAATCGGATGGGTCATTGTTGCTCACCAAACTGTTCTTAGCTCCCCATTTGGTCAGGTTTTCCTTTAAGATTCGGGACCTGTTGTGGATCACTTCATTGGCTAAAAGCAATCCTTTTCCCTGCAAAAAATCGGCAATAAGCGTACTTTTTCCTCCCGGTGCAGCGCATAAATCCAATAGCACAGGATCTTCCGGAAGATCCAATTGCCGTAAAATGGGGTCAATAAACTGGGAACCTGCTTCCTGCGGATAGTACCTTCCGCCATGAAAATGCGGGTCCAGAGTGAAAATTGGCCGTTCTGCAAGATAAAAACCATTTTTTGACCAGGGAATTTCCTCCAGACCTTCAAAAACAGAGTTTCCTTTCGATGAATTGATCCGAATAGCGATCGGCTGCTCCTCATCTAAGGATTGAAGCAGGGAATCTCCTAAAAAAGGGTCCTGGCTTACACGTTCAACGAATGCTTTGGGAAGCTCCACTTTTTTCATGATCTCACAAATGGTAATCGCGCATTGGCACTGATATCCTGCCGGGCAAACTGCTTGTTCTCAGCCAGGAATTTCCCTGCTATTGCAATCATGGCCGCATTGTCGGTGCAATACTCAAATTTGGGAATAAATACGTTCCAGCCGGCTTGCTGTCCTTCTTCCGCAAGTTTGGCCCGCAATCCGGAATTTGCCGAAACACCGCCTGCAATGGCAATGTCTTTAATGCCTGTATCAGCAGCAACTTTTCGAAGCTGTTTGAAAAGGATTTCCAATATCGTTGCCTGGATGGAAGCGCACAGGTCGGCTTTATTTTCTTCAATGAAATTCGGGTTTTTGGCAACTTCTTTCTGAATGAAGTAAAGCACGGAAGTCTTTAATCCGCTGAAGCTGAAGTTGTATCCCTCGACCTGTGGTTTAGCGAAAGAAAATGCCCCGGGGTTTCCATCTTTCGCGTATTTGTCAATTAAAGGCCCGCCCGGATAGGGAAAACCTAATATTTTGGCTGTTTTGTCAAAAGCTTCTCCGGCTGCATCATCAATAGTACTTCCCAAAACGGTCATTTCGACAGGAGAATCTACCCGCACCAGTTGTGTGTGCCCTCCGGAAACAGTCATACAGATAAATGGAAAGCTCGGAACAGGAACTCCTTCATTGATAAAATGTGCTAAAATATGCGCATGCATGTGATGAACTGCAACCATGGGTTTGCTGAGTGCAAGACTTAAAGATTTGGCAAAAGCAGTTCCTACAACCAGTGAGCCCATCAATCCGGGACCTTGTGTGAATGCAATTAAATCAATATCTTTAATAGTAAGGGCTGCTTTTTTTAAGGCTGCATCAACTACAGGAATAATGTTCTGTTGATGCGCACGAGAGGCTAATTCAGGGACTACGCCACCATATTGCTCATGAATAGCTTGGGTGGCCGTTACATTCGATAAAATGGTATCATCTTTGAGAATGGCAGCAGAAGTATCATCACAAGATGACTCAATTCCCAGAATTACTAACGATTGTTGGCTCAACTTTGTTAAATTTGTATATAATACATGGCAAAAGTACTCAAAATACTAGGTAGAATAGTAGGGATTTCTTTTGAATGGGTGCTTTTAGTGCTCATACTTTTTGCGTTTGCCATTCGTACCAGCCAGTTCCAGACCTATTTGGGCTCGCTCGCAACTAATTTTTTATCCAAAGAATTGAAGACCGAGCTGCGTATTGGTAAGATCGACATTGTTTTCTTTGATAAGATTTATTTAAAGGACGTTTTTGTCCGGGACCTTCACGGAGATACGCTGGCCTCACTGAATCAGATCATGGTTCGGGTAAAGAACTTCGATCTGGGGGGAGAATATGTGAACCTGAACAGCGTGAACCTTTTGAAAGGAAGAGTTGGAATAGAACGGGATACCATCACAGGAAATTATAACTACGAGTTCATTGCCGATTACTTCTCCGGAAAAAAATCCAGTAAACCGAAATCAGATCCGCCGAAAGTCACCGTTGATAACGTCAATATCGAATGGGTAACTATTTCTTACGACGACAACCGGAAAGGAAGGAATACTTATGGAATGGATTACGATCACCTGAAGTTCAATAATGTGATCCTGCATATCGCCGATTTTAAAGAGGACAAAGGGGTTGTTGCTTTCCAGGTGAAACATTTGCAGACACAGGAAAAATCAGGATTCTGGCTGAAGCGCTTATTTGCCAATGCAGTGATTGATCCACACAAAGGAATTTTACTGAGTGGCGTACAGATCAATACCTCGCGCTCCACAATTTATGCGTCCAAATTGAATATGCTCATGAGTTCTTTGAAAGGGATCAATGAATTTGTGGATAGTGTTTCTTTTGATGCGGTTATTGATTCATCCAGAGTGAGTTTCTGGGATATTTCTCAATTCGGAACGGCCCTGGAAGGAATGAATGAAATGGTTTCTTTAAGCGCGGTGGTTACCAAAAAAGTGAAAGACCTGAAAATCGACAACCTGGACCTGCGCTTTGGTACCCGAAGTGTTCTTCGGGGGAATTACTCTTTACCGGATTTCAGGAACCTTTCAGCTTCCAACTTCAACCAGCAGGTTGATTATGCTTTGATTGACTTTTCGGACGTAGAGAAAATCAGACTGCCCAAAGATTCCGGAAAGAGACGGATGGATTTTGACGAAATGATCGACCGGCTCCAGTATGCGGAGATTCGAAATACAACCGTTAAGGGTTCCGTAGATAAATTTGCTTTGAAAAGTGATAAACTGCAATCGATTTTAGGTTCCGTACAGCTGGATAATGAGATTACTTTCACCAAGCTGAAAGAAGGCGGATATGCATTTGACCGCACAAAGGGAGAACACTACGACATTGTAATCGATAGTTTCAACCTGGCAGGATTCCTGGATAATCCAACTTTCGGGAATGTGGTGGGGCAGGTATATCTGAGTGGAGTGGTAGGTCAGCAAGATATGATCCGTTTGGAAACCCTGGAGGGAGAAATCACCAGGTTCAGGTTCAATGACTACAATTATTCCAATATTTTCGTAACGAACGGTTCATTTATCAACAATATCCTGGACGCCGATTTAAATGTAGACGATCCCAATTTACAACTGGCATTTAATGGATCAATTGATGTGTCCAAGGTACAGCACTTTAACTTCAAAGTAGCGGTTGAAAAAGCAAACCTTGGAAATCTGAATTTTGTCAAAGACCCGGAATCCTCATTCGTAGGAAATCTCGATCTGGATCTCAGAGGAAACTCTCTTGAAACCTATGAAGGACTGATCAATGCGAATAGTATTGAATTCGTGGATCAGGGTAAAAAAATGGCTTTACCGGATCTGAGCCTTTACATTGAGCGAAATCCGGAGAACGACCGTTTTGAATTGAGAAGCGCTATTGTGGATGCAGATCTAAACGGTAAAATCAATTTTAAAACCATCCCGATTGCGGTGAATAACGGGCTTTCTGATGCTTTTCCATCGTATTTTTCTCCAAAACCATTCCCGAAAGGACTGGAATCGAAAGACCATTTTGAGATGAATGCAACGATCAAAAATTCGCAGGAGTTCCTGGATATTTTTGTTCCGAAACTGGAAATTGCTTACGGAACCATTGTCAAAGTGGAACTCGATTCACGCGTGCATCATCAAATGCTGGATATTCAGTCATCCAAGATAAGCTATGAAAAGCTGATGAATGATAAAAGCGATGCATACCTCACAAACGTGGTTTTGCACCAGGAATTTACGAAAGGAACCGGAACACTGACTTTAAATGCCGGCAAAACCCAGTTAAGGGATTCACTGGATGTGGAGAACATTCAATTATCGATGGATGGAACGAAGAATGTCTTCAAAACAGACCTGATTTGGAATAAAGATGTTCCGAA
Source organism: uncultured Flavobacteriales bacterium (assembly GCA_946478775.1). The sequence goes on along the minus strand of CAMLDR010000066.1, from coordinate 2,638 downwards.
TACTTCCGATTTTGATTTTGTAATTGATGTCCGCGAAGAAGGTGAATTTGATATCCAGGTGCAGCCTTCCTATTTCTCAGTGAAAAACAATCGATGGGATATCAAGAACACCGGGCAGATTGTCTACAAGGACAAGAACTTTGAGATCAAAGACCTGAAGCTGGAAAGGGAGAATCAATTCCTGGCAGTGAATGGTGTTTTATCTGAAAATCCGGAAGATTATTTAACAATCAAAGCGAATGAATTGCACGTGGAAGAATTCTCTTCGCTTCTGGGGATAGGTGTTAAAATGGAGGGAAGCCTGGATGGAACCGCCCGCCTGGCAACTCCATTTACCAATATTAAAGTGGATGGGGATTTTGTTCTGAATGATTTCTTTTTGCAAGGAGAAGAAGTGGGGGATGTGCATTTGAATGGTATATGGATCGATTTGGAGAAAAAGATTATCCTGAATGGAGATTTAAAGTACAAAGACCTGCAAACCTTTGATTTCAACGGATATGTTCTTCCAATGAAAAAAGAAGACAATATCAACTTTGACCTTGAATTTAAGGAGATGGACTTATCCTTCGCCAACGCATTTATGGACCCGGAAGTGATTTCAGATATTTCCGGAACACTTAAAGGAGTTATCCAGGCCAAAGGAAGTTTTGACGAACCGGAAATCACCGGGAATCTGCAGTTGAAAAAAGGTGGATTGAGAGTGGGTATCCTTGGAACGCATTACAGCCTGGGCGGACCGCTTAAATTTGATGGTGAGAACGACGGTATTTACGGCGCTTTCCCTATTCTGGATGATGACGGAAACACGGCTTATGCTATGACAACGATATTCCACAACAATTTCAAGGATTTCTCCATGAGTTTTGATATCACTTTTGACGAATCCGTAAGCGGTTTCAGAGATCCGGTTAGCAAAAGGCCTTTGAGCCCGACTAAAAAATTCATGGTGATGAATACCGGTGAAAGAGAAGGGATAGCTTATTACGGAAAAGCGTATGCAACAGGTACAGCAAGTATTTTGATCGAAAAAGGAAACACCGAGATCAATGTCAATGCAAGAACCGAAAAAGGTACGGAAGTAAATTTGCCACTTTATGGAGCGAAAGAGATCAAGGAATTTGATTTCATTGATTTCAATACCGATTCGGTGGATGTAGACAAGAAAATTGATTTGACAGGGGTTGATCTGAAAATGAATATTGAAGCAACACCGGAAGCAAAGATTAAATTGATTTTAAATAACCAGACAAACGAAGCAATTGAAGCAACCGGCCGCGGAACGATTCAATTGGGCATTGATAAACAGAATCACATGTCCATGTCCGGTCAATACGTAATCAGCAGCGGGAAGTACCTATTTGTTTTGAATCCGCTAAAAAAGGAATTCCAGATTGACGAAGGAAGCAGCATTACCTGGAACGGAACGCCTGACAATGCATCACTAAATATCAAAGCTTATTACAGGGTGAACGCCAGTTTGGATGAATTGAACCCCGACCAGATCGGTGGTTCGGCTGAAACAAGATCCGAGGTCCGTTGTGTATTACTGATCGGGCAAACACTTTCCAATCCGTCCATCACATTGGATATTGAGGTGCCGAATGTCAGTGAATCAGGAAAAGCAGTATTGAGTAAGATCCGTTCGGATGATGACGAACTGCAGAAACAGTTCTTTTCTTTGCTTGCATTTAATCGTTTCTCCGGAACCGGTGGCAACGGAAATGGAAGTTACGGAGGGGTTGCAGAAGTAATTACACAGCAGCTGAATAATGCTTTTGATCAGTTATCGAAAGACATGAAGATCAATGTCGGGTACAACGATAATACAGTAACCGGAGATAAGAATTACCAAATCGGACTGCAGCGTGCTTACGGAGCCAAACAGAATATTATCCTGAAAACCTCACTGGGAGTTTCCAATAATACCACAACCGGAGCGGCACAAAATTCATTGATAGGGTCCTTTAACCTCGAATACCTGATCAATGCTGACGGAACCTTCCGGGTTTCTATTTTCAATGAATCGAATGATAGGGGGATTTTGAGCAACAAGGACAAAGGTGAATTTACCCAGGGTATCGGTTTGCATTATGAAGAAACCTTCAACAACGTCTCTGAATCACGGATCATCGAGTTTTTCGCTAACTTGTTCAGAAAGAAGAACAAAGTCAACAATTCCAAACGAAAAAACCGCGTTCCTGTGGATTACATTCCCGGAAAGGGAGTTGCCATTCCGGTTGAGCAAGAGGAAGAAAAATCCAATACACCTGCTGTTGATCCCGAGGGAGCGCCGCTGCCGTAACTTTCGCTATTTTGTTATAAAGTATTCGAATCTTTAGTGGTCATTAATGACACATTCATTATTTTTACCGCCATTGAAATGATCTATGAAAAAAGTTTTAATTGCAAATAGAGGAGAAATAGCTCGACGAGTTATCCGCTCATTAAAGAAAATGAATATTGCTACTGTAGCAATCTATTCGGATGCAGACACAAACGCTCCGCACGTTCACGAAGCAGATGAAGCAGTTTATGTAGGGAAATCCCCTTCATCCGAATCTTATTTGCAGCAGGACCTGATTTTGAAATACTGTAAGGAACTCGGAGTGGAAGGAATTCACCCCGGATATGGTTT
>CAMLDR010000065.1 GCA_946478775.1 uncultured Flavobacteriales bacterium | reverse complement strand
TTGGCGTCAAAAGCCTCCCAGGCATCGTCTACCCGGTAAGAAACCCGGGCAATGGTTTTAGCGTTGTAGATCTTCCAGGAATTTTGGTCTTTGTGTTCTGTCTTTAGCTTTTTTCCCTTCTTGTCAAACACTTCAAATGCCGAAACGTACTGTCCGAAGTTCATTGCGCCATAGATTCCGGGAATAATTTTGGGAAAGCAATAAGTGAGTGTGTCCTCGGAAAATCCCGCAATCTTTAAATGAACGGCCAATTGATCGTTTGAAAGTCCTTTCAGACTTGTTTCATAAGTATATTTGATCTGGGCATGAACAGGTTTGCAGAGAGCCGCAAAAATCACCAATAAAATCACACACTTTTTCATAGATTGTCATTGAATTCGAGGGTAAGACCTTTTAAGTCTTCAAAAGTTACAACTTATTGCATCAAATATCCAATTCCCTTTTGTTTTCCTGTTCATTAGTCGTAACTTATTGCTCGGTAAACCAGAATTGATTACACAACGATTTACCCAATAACAAAATCTATGGCTTCAAATAAGAAAAGACTGACCACGGCTTCGGGCAAGCCTTATGTGGAAGATGAAAATTCAATGAGTGTTGGCGCGCGCGGACCTCTTTTATTGCAGGATTTTATCCTCCACGAGAAAATGGCCCACTTTAACCGCGAACGCATTCCGGAGCGTGTAGTGCATGCAAAAGGATCAGGCGCATTCGGAACGTTTACTGTAACGAACGATATTTCGAAGTATACTAAGGCTAAAATTTTCAGTCAAATTGGAAAAGAGACCAAGGTTTTTGTTCGTTTTTCAACCGTTGGCGGGGAAAAGGGTAGCGCAGATACGGAACGCGATCCAAGAGGTTTTGCAGTAAAATTCTACACCGAAGATGGAAATTGGGATTTGGTAGGAAACAATACACCGGTCTTCTTTATCAAAGATCCGAAGAAGTTTTCCGATTTCATTCATACCCAAAAACGGGATCCGAGAACCAATTGCAAAAGTCCAACGATGATGTGGGATTTCTGGAGTTTGAACCCGGAGAGCCTGCACCAGGTGCTGATTTTAATGAGTGACCGTGGAACGCCACAGGGGTTCAGGCATATGCACGGTTTCGGTTCGCATACTTTCAGTATGGTCAATGCCCAAAACGAACGCGTTTGGGTGAAGTTCCATTTCAAAGTGATGCAGGGCGTCAAAAATTTTATCAGTGCAGACGCAGCTGAAATGAAAGGAAAGGATCCGGATTTTGCACAGCGCGATATGGTGGAGGCAATTGATCGGAAAGAATTTCCGAAATGGGCATTGAAGATTCAGGTCATGACCGATGAACAGGCAAAAGAATTTCCTTTCAACCCTTTTGATCTGACGAAGGTGTGGCCACACAGTGATTTTTCTTTGATCGATGTGGGGGTCATGGAACTGAACCAGATTCCGAAAAATTACTTTGCTGATGTGGAGCAAAGTGCATTTGCACCGGCTCATGTGGTTGACGGGATCGGTTATTCGCACGATAAAATGCTCCAGGGGCGTTTGTTGTCTTACCCGGATGCGCATCGTTATCGCCTGGGAGTGAATTTCGAGCAGATTCCTGTAAATAAATGCCCGTACATGGTGGCAAATTACGAGCGGGACGGATTGATGACCGTAAACGGGAACCAGGAAGATGCCCCGAACTACAATCCGAATAGTTTTGATGAGATCGAGATCGATCAGGCGTATAAAGAACCACCGATTCAATTGGACAGCACTTTGGCTGATTGGTATGATCGCAACGGACCGAATGACAACGATCATTATACTCAACCGGGATTGCTATTCACGAAAGCCATGAATGATTATGATCGCCACAACCTGGTGTCAAACATTGTGGAGTCCATGAGCGGGATCGAAGGCCCGAAAAAGGATCTGATTATCAACCGACAACTATGCCATTTCTTTCGCGCAAACCCCAATTTGGGAACCGCAGTTGCAAAAGGATTAAATGTGGATCTGGATGCGGTGATGAACGGAATGAAACATGAATAAATGACTGGGCACGTGATTAATCTTGTGCCTTTCTTTTTTATAAAATACAAACCCCCGATGAATATTCTCCATCGGGGGTGTAGCTACCACACGTACTTCACTATCAACCTTGTACATGTATTACCTCTAAATTAAACCTAAACTGAAACCTAAACTAACCTAATTGTTACCTAACTTATAGCGTTATGATTGATAGTACGCTCTTTTAATTTTTCTTCATAATCTTCAATGTCGCAACAGGTGCCTTAGGAATTTTGTAATTCAAACCCACTATACCAATATTCCTAAGTCTACACTATTGCAAGATCGTTCGGAGTATTTCTTATTTTAGTGGAGAGGTCCCCGGAGGAACCTGCTGCCACATCGAACGGAAATAATCCTTATAACTCAAGTTCTAATATGTCAACTCTGTGAATCACCTCAAATCGTTTTTCAAAGTGATTTTCTTGCTTAATCTATTATAAAGAACGTGCCAAAGAGAGGTAAAATGAAAAAACCCTTGTAAATCAAGGGTTTTGGGTTTGGCATAGTTTCGAAATATTTTCAAAATGAAAAAAATATTTTCAAAATGGTAAAATTTGAATAAGTAGGGGCGTAAAATTTGACATCCCTGCTAATAATTTAATCTTCTTCCTCTTCTTTCAGCATTCGGTAAATGGTGGTTTGACCGATATCCAGTTTATCCGCAACCACTTTGGTGTTGTTGTTGTATTTGTCCAGGAACAATTGAACGATTCGCCGGTTATAGGCCCGCAGGCTCATTTCTTCGGCAATGATCCCCGAAAGAATGTCGGCACTTGCTACCACGATGTCATCTGCTTCGATCACATCGTTCATCGACATTACGGATGCCAGTTCGATCACCGATTTCAATTCGCGGACATTTCCAGGCCACGGATAAGCCAAAAGCTTGTTTTGAGCGGCCGGACTTATTTTCTTAACCGACATCCCGTTTTCTTTGCAGAAACGCTCTACAAAGCTTTTGCTCAGCAGCAAGGTGTCTTTTTCCCGTTCACGAAGCGGCGGCAGTTCAATTGGAAGGCCAAACAAACGATAATACAAATCTTCCCGGAAAGCCCCCGATTTCACTTCCTGAAGGAGATTCTTGTGAGTAGCAACGATGATGCGGCAGTTGAACTTATAGATTTTGTTTCCTCCAACGCGTGTAATTTCGCGTTCCTGCAATGCACGCAGCAGCTTTGCCTGGAAAACGGGGTCCAGTTCTGCTATTTCATCCAGGAACAGGGTTCCGCCGTCAGCCTCTTCGAATTTCCCGATCCGCGTTTGGTTGGCTCCGGTAAAAGACCCTTTTTCGTGACCGAATAATTCGCTTTCAAACAATTCTTTGGGAATAGCCGCCACGTTGATCGCTACAAATGGTTTGTCTTTATAGATCGAATTGTAATGAATGGCTTTGGCAATGACTTCTTTTCCGGTGCCGGTTTCTCCGGTAATGGAAACTGTAATGTTGTTGGAAACAGCTTTTTGCAGGAGCATAAAAATATGCTGCATCTTACTGCTTTGTCCGATGATCGTATCGCTGAAATTGTATTTCGTCTGAACCTCTTTCTCCAGCTTCTCGATCTTCTTTAAAAGCTTCGTTTGGTTCTGTGCATTCGCCAGGGTGTTCAATAATCGGTTGCGAAGATCGTTTCCTTTTACGATGTAGTCGTATGCTCCCAGTTTGAGCAGGCTCACGGCTGTTTCAATTTCTTCCTGCTCCGAAATAACTATAACCTGTGTCCCCGGACACATGGCCTTGATTTTTTCAAGCAGTTCTTCCCCGGAAATATCCGGTAAACGATAGTCCAGTGTGATCAGATCGGGAACCTCGTCATTCAGACGATCCAGTAATTCTTTTCCGGTTGAAAAAGCCTCCGTTTCATAATCAGGATTCAACGAGACGGTATGTACCAATAGTTTTTGGTACCAGTCGTTGTCTTCGACGATAAAGATGCGTTGTGTAATCCCGGTTTCCATAGTGATATGCTTAGTTTAGTTTTTCTTTTACCTGTGTAATAATGTGCTTGGCCTGTTCTTCGAAAACTTCCATGGATTCCTTGATCGAAGGATCTACCTTGATTTCTTTTCCCATGCGTTCAATTTCCTTCAAAGTCGTATAGCAGTTATGTGCTCCGAAATGCTTGAACGGTGCAGCCAGTTGATGGGCCAGTTCGGATGCGGCGTCCCAGTTTTCCTCTGCTGCCAGTTCTTTCATTTTGATCAGCCCGTTTTCAGTAGAATTCACAAATGTTTGCAGGAGTTCCTTATAGAAAGATTCATTGTTGTTAGTCAGTTTTTGTAAGCTTTTGAAATCGGCTTCGTCTAATTGAGTTCCCATGCTTTTGTCTTTATAAATTTGGTACAATATTCTTCTTATTTCTTCCGGGTTGACGGGCTTTGTTAAAACTTCCGTCCAGCCTGAATCAAGCATATTCTGTCTTTTTTCCGGGTTAAGCGTAGCGGTTAAACCCACCACCGGAATTTGATCAAGTGTTTCCATTTCCGCCATTTTTTCCCGGAGTTCATGTCCGTTCATTTCCGGCATACGAACATCCAAAAGAACCATGTCAATGTCATTGTTCTTCAGTTGCTCCAGGGCTTCCAAACCATTGGCTGCTTCCAGTAAAGTAATATTCACACCATGGAACATACTGCGCAAAAGGGTTCGGTTGAATGGTTCGTCGTCGACGATCAGTACACTCTTGTCTTTCAAAAAGGAGAAATCGGTTCGTGATGGCTCGCGGGGTTCATCTACCTGATCTTCCGTTTTTTCAAAAGGAATTTCGATGAAGAAAGTAGTTCCGATTCCCTCTTCGCTGTTCAGTCGAATGGTTCCGTGCTGTTTATCAATGATTTGTTTCGTTATACTCAGTCCCAGCCCGGTTCCCCCGTATTTACGGGTGACGGCCAGATCAGCCTGCTCAAAGGGTTCAAAAATACGTTCCAGCTGGCTTTTTGACATACCGATTCCCTGGTCCTGAACTTCCACCAAACAACGGATCTGGCGTTTTTCCAATTCTTCGAAGCGCAGACTGATGGTTATCAATCCATCTTTGGAAAACTTATTGGCGTTACTGATCAGGTTGATGATGATTTGACGGAACCGCAAAGGATCACCCAGTACGTTGGGAAATGGCTTTTGATCGAGTTCGACTACTAAACTATTGCCTCTTTCCCGAACTTCCAATTCGTATTGCTCGTGGAGCATCATGATCTCGTTCGCCGGATTAAAAGGAATCTTCTCCAGTTGAATGTGGTCTTTTTCCAATTTGGAAAGGTCGAGGATTTCGTTGGTTATTTGCGCCAGATGCTTTACGGAGTTGCGAATGATCTTCACTTTTTTGGCAGCACTCTGATTGAGCGGTTCAAAAAACAATTGCTCTGTGAAACCTGAAATAGCATTCAATGGTGTCCGGATTTCGTGGCTCATGGTTGCCAGGAATCGTGATTTTGCTTCCGTCAGCTGATCACTTTTATCCTTTGCCAGTTTCAATTGTGCATTGGTTTCTTTTGATTTGTTGAACAAAGTAATAATCAGGATCACGATCATCAGGATGAGCAGTGTGGAAATGATGCTGAACAGGAAGATGATTTCATTGGTGTCTGCGGCAACTGTTTTGGCGTGCTGTGTCTCCTTCAGCAATTCCCGTTTGTCTGCCAGCTCAATGGCCTGGAAAATTTGCCCGATCTGTTTGCTCAACTGATTGTTCTCCTGCTCCAGGTTCAGCTTGTATGAGTTAAGCAGCGTTTCCTTTGAAACAGCTTTATCTTTTACGAACTGGATTTTTTTGGCAATCTCATTGGTACTTGCTGCTGCAATATCGGAAGCTTTGATTTTTACCTGCGGTTGAACTGCAGTTGTAGTTGTTTCCGGTGTTTGCTTTTTATTTTTTCGTTGAAACCATTTCTTTTTTGCTTCTTCGTCCTGTGGTTGAACCTGTTGGGGAGTTTGCAAGTCGTTTACGCGATCGCGGATTTCCATTTTTAACCGGGTGGTTTCACTGGCATTCTCAACCTCATTTTCAACTATAGACATCGTTTCATTGACCCGGTTCTCATTTTTGATACTCATCAAAGTATCCAGGTTGAAGAAGCGGTCCTTGACTAAAATGCTTAATTCGCGGATTTGCTTTTGATAAGTCGAATCATCCGTTTTATAGGATTTCAGGAATTCTATTTTGCGGTTGGTCTGTGATTCCAGGATTTCAAAATCCAGCATCGCATCCGGGTTGTTCTGGTAAAGGTAAGAGTAAGTGAGATTGTCTGATTTCAGAATATTGCTGTTCAGATCGCGGACAATAAAGCGGCGGTTCTCTTTCAGATTGGTCGGAAGCGGACTCTCGGAAACCTGTGCTAACCGGTCGTAAACCCAATATCCTGTTGTGCAGACAAAGATCAGAAGCAAGCCTATAATCACAAACAGTATGCGTTCAAAAAGAATATTTCTCCAACCCGTTTTCATATTGATATGAATTTTCAATTTGAAAAATTACAACATTTTCGCCGAATTTCATTTTCAAAATGAATTTTTCTAAGGGTAAATCAATTAAAAACCACTTTTGAGCGAGTTTTAACCAGGTATAATCTACGGATTTCGAACAGATTAGAAATTATACAGCATTTGAGTTATTTCATTTCGCATTTGAATGGAAGAGATTTGCTCTGTGGAAATCCGGATCTAAACCGGGGCGGAAACCGAAAAGCCAAACGAGTAGGAAAACAGAATAAATACACACAAATGAAAAAACAATACTTCTTATTATTAGGTGCCTTAACGATCACCTTGCTTACGGAAGCTCAGCAGTGGTCGCGCATTCATACTAATCTCGATTCAATCTGGACAACTTCCGTCCATTATTTCAACAAAGGGGATACCGTTATTTATTCCGGTAAAACGGAAGCTGCGGAATCCAGCAGGAGATTCTATGTTTCAACAAACGGTGGAAATAGTTTCAACAGGGATTTTACCAGTTTGGAACCGCTTACGAATAATCTGTCTGGATTGTGGGCACTGAAAGCAAACAATCTGATAGTAGGTTTTCAGAATCAACCGAACCTGGGAACGCACGTGTTTCAGGGAATAAATAATTGGACCTCTCTTTTGCCCAATGCCATTGGTATTTATGGAGAAGTGAATGTGGGAACGCTTTTCTTTCAGCCTCAAAGTATGAACAAAATCTATACAGTACCTGCTTCAGGAGGAACACCGGTTCAGGTTGCTGCAAGTGCAATCACACTGTATTCAACCTATACAAAAGGTACGCGTGTGTTCCTGGGTGGAAAACAGTCCATGCCGAACTTTATTATGTATGTGGATAACGGAGATTTTTCGAATATCCAGCCAACTACCATTACACCACAGATTGTTGCAAATAATGACGTGGTTACAAACTTTTTCGAGAATGCTTCCGGACTATTTGCGGTATTATCGGATGGATTTTCACGTTTGTATAAAAGTACCGATAACGGGTTGAATTGGAATTTAGTTGAAACTACTTATGTAGATAACGGAAACACTTTTCCATTCGTTAGTTCACAAATAATCGGGACCGCAGATGGAAGAATTTTCTTTGTAAAGCCAGGTGGAAATGCAGACGATGTTTACCTCAGCACAGACGGCGGATTAACGGCTGCAAAAATAGGGAACGGTCTTCCCGCATCACCAACTCCATATGGAAAATTATTGGTCAATGGCAACAAAGTGTGGTACGATGTGAAAGCAATTGACCCGCAGACATTTATTACTACAGATATTTCCGTAGCCGGTTTATACCTGTTGGATGGCCAAACCAATGGGCTTGCTCAAAACGAGGCCGCAGACCAGTTAACGATTTACCCGAACCCTGTTATGGATTTGGTTCATGTAGAAATAAATTCCGGACAAAAGATAGAGTCTGTTCGCATCCTGGATCTCAACGGATCAGTAGTGCTGGAAACTATCGATACAGAGATCAACCTGAGCAACCTGACGAAAGGCGTTTACCTGGCTGTGGTTCAATGCAACGGCGGGATTTTAAAGAAGCTGTTAGTTAAGCAGTAATTGTGGTACAAACAGAAGGCGCTTTCCCGTAAAAAGGATTGCGCCTTTTGGTTTGAAGAATACTTCAATTGCACTATTTCAGGATCGGATCGAATAATTGAAATTTGCAGAGATAACGGACCTTATTGAAAATCCTGCGCCGGAGTAACTGCATAGTCCTTCAAGTGAATAGTAGTACATGAGTAAACAAGGAAACTGGTAGTTGATAAATCTCCACCCATAATAGCGTAAGACCGAAAGGGTGTTCATGACGCAATGAATGCCCTTTTTGGGTTAATTCGATGGTTAATTCGATGCGTTTAGTTTGCAAAGAAGGGGAATGCTTTTCCATGGGCCTTCAATTAAACCCTGTCCGAAACTCTAATGGACTTTTGCTTACTTTGCTTTTAAACAGCTTGCTGAAGGATTGTGAATGCTCAAAACCCAATCCGAAAGCGATTTCGCTGACTGTTAATTGTGTCGTCGATAATTTTTCCTTTGCCTTTTCGATGAGTTTATCATGTATGTGCTGCTGGGTGCTCTGACCGGTCAGTGATTTTAACAGATTGCTCAAATAGTTAGGAGATGTATTTAATTGCTCTGCTAAATTTTGAACGGTTGGCAAGCCTTTTACTGCTAAATCTTCGCTGTTAAAATGATCGTCGAGTAATTTTTCCAGTTGGTCAAGAATTAAATGATTGCTGATTTTTCTGGTAAGAAACTGTCTTTGATAAAAGCGGTCTGAATAATTAAAAAAAGATTCTAATTGAGAAACAATAATACTTTCACTGAATTTATCAATGCGTGAATGATATTCTTGCTCAATATTCTTGATGATGCTCATTAAAACAGTTTCTTCTTTTTCCGAGATGAAAAGGGCTTCATTGACTGAATAGTTGAAAAACTCGTAACGTTTGATAGTTTTTGCTAATGCTGTACCCCACAGAAAATCCGGATGAATGAGTAATAACATCCCGCTGCTTTTAAAGTCATCATCTGCCTCAAAAGAGAATACCTGGCCGGGAGCGATATAAAACAGCATACCTTCATCAAAGTCGTATTGCTGTTGTCCGTAACTGTAAATCACTCTTCCATCCACTATTTTTTTCAAGGAAATGACATAAAAGTCAAAAACAACCCGCACCTTTTTCTCTGATTTATACGGCGTTATTTCTTCAAGATTCAGAACGCTCACCAGCGGATGCTCCGGTTTTGAAACCCCAAGAATTTGATGATACTCCTTAATCGTTTTTATTCTATATGGTTCCATATCACTTATCTTGTTAATTCTTTTTGAAATTTAGCGCAAATTCTTCAGCAAAGCCAGTCATTTTTACTTTACCCCTGGTTTTAGGTTTGTTTTTATAATAATCTTCAAACAAGCTTCCATCATGCATGGTTTTATTCATTTCAGTTACTTCATTCGCTAATGATTCCGGTGCGCCGTATTGTTTTAGAGCCTTTGTCATTTGTTTGTCACTGATAAGCACCCATTTCAAGAAGGGTTTACCAACTGCTTTGCCTATGATGGATGCCACTTCCTGACAGGTAAGTTCTTCGCATGCAACGTATTTGACTTTGCGGCCAGATTCGGTTCCTTCAAATTCTTCAGCAATTGCAGCGGCGATATCTATTGGTGAAACCCATGGAATGACGTCATTTGCGCCATAGTTTGATAATATGATACCCGAATAACCTTTTAGCAATCCTTTAAGACCGTAATAGCGAAGCGTAAATAATTTGCCTACAAAACCTGCTAAAAATCCTTCGCCCTTTATCATTTCAGTAAATGCATAAAGGTTGTAGTCAAAAGATACCGGGCGAATATGTGTTAGAGCAATATCGGAAGGAAGTTTTTTAAGTTCTTTTTCTACTATATGGTGGAAGATAAGAATGCCAGTATTTGTTTCTTTTTCGGCGCCCACACTACTTAGGTGAATGACTTTTTTAATTCCGGCATCTGTTATTGCCTGAAAATAGTTCTTCGCAATGATTGACGCTTCTTTTTTATAATCGAGTGTTGGATCATCAAAAAATTTAAAAGGGGGTAACATACAATAAGCTGCTTCCTGCCCTGAGAATGTTTGTTTCACAAACTCCGGATCTTCAATTTTTCCGATAGCCGATTTTGCACCAAGTGCTTCTATTTCACTTTTTCTGTCTAAGGAACTACTTATTACTGTGACAGTATGTCCTTGTTTAATCAGTTGAATAATAAGTGGTTTGCTAATATTACCCAATGAACCCGTTACAACTATTTTCATCATTTCTGTATTTAAAGTTTAATGATGTAAAGGTCTGGGAACTAAATGTTCTCGGTGTAGTCAAATCTAAGTTTATTGTAGCCGGATTTGCTTCTTCTGAAAAATAACGGCTCAATGAAGAGCGCGAATGAGAACGAAAATGAAGACCAAAAAATAAGTGCTGCGAAGTAAAACTTCCACAGCACTTATTTTTTTGTAAATGGAAGCGGAAATAAATCGAACTTTTTTCAACAAACGCCAAGGTGTTTGACTGCTGATTTGAATTCTATTTTTAAGTGCTAAATGAAGTGTAGTTTGTCTAAAGATTGAAAAACACCATTCAATTTACTAATCTCAAAAGTTGCAGTAAAGGCTATATTACTGATAGACGATTGTCGATTGTATGTGTAAATGGGAATCTCCTTTTTATATCGTTGAATATTTTGTAGTCCAATTTTTGGAAAGTCCATATTCGCACGAATAATTGGATGAATCTGTAACAGAGCTTTGTCATTCGGTTTCTCTTTAAGAAATTGAATATGCTCTTCATCCAATGTACTGATTATCCAAGAAGTTTTTACTACAGTTTTTGAATATGTTTGTTTGATTACATTGAGGATTAAATCGTCCAGTTCATCAGTAGGAAAGTCCGATTCCTCAGGGTATTCAAGATTTATCGCACCCTCTGATTTCAATTTCATTCTATAATTGGGAGTCATTTTTCTCTCGTACATGATATATCCTAAAGCAAACAGCTCATTTAAGTTCTCTGAGTTAATTAATATTTGCTTTAAAAATCTGGCCTCATCAGGGCGTAACATAGTAAAGGTGGGCTTCATTTATTCGGGATTTATCTGGGTTTTTTTATCATCTTCCTTGAAGATAAAAAATATTCCGAAGAAAGGAACGATTTGAATTCTCATTCTCATTTTGTTTCTCATTCTGAAAAATAACGGATGAAGAAAGGGTGAGAATGAGAACGAAAATGAAGACAAAAATAAGGGCTGCGAAGTAAAATTTCCACAGCCCTTATTTTTTGGTAAATGGAAGTGGAAAGAAATCGAACTTTTTGGATGATATCAATCGTTGTTTAAAAGAATGATTAATACGTTAAAACAATATTTCCCTGATTCTTTATCAGCGTTACTTCAACGATCTTTTGAGCCATTTCCGGATTTAAGTTGAGAGCATTTGTAAGGTACTCAGCAATTTCTTGTTCATCCGAACCCAGAACACCATCAGCTAAAAGAATTTCCATTACCAAAGCAAATAGTGTTGGCTTGCTTTCGTCTTTGATTGAAGAAACGCTGCTGTCTATTACTTCTTTACTTCCGATTTGTTTTTGCGCGCGCATGGCAGGTTTGTAAAGATCTTCAATAACGTTGTGTTCTTTGAACATAGTTTTGAAAACGAGAAAGTTTACTAGTTTGTCAATTTCAATTTCTGAAACCTCTCCATCAGTTGCCATACAAGAGTACATAATAGCTACCCAAGCTTCCTGTTCGTTTTTAGGAGAATAAGAAACCGTTGAAGTTGAAGGATTGGAATTGAATAATTTATCAAAAAGTCCCATCGTAAATAGTTTATAATTAATACTGCGCTAAAAGTAGATTATCGCAATCATTAGAACGGGGAATTTCGGAAAGTAAAAACCCGGTTTGGGAAAGTTATTGATCTCGAATTGTTCTATCTAATTTTACAGAAGACATCAAGTGTTTTGATTCTACATGAAAGGACATGGCTTTTTTGTATACTTCCAGATTCTGAAATTCAAACATAGCAGTGAAATGTAGTTGCTACTTGAATATACGGATTCTTTTTCAGAACGACAATTGAATCCTCATTCTCATTTTGTTTCTCATTCTGAAAAATAACGGCTGAAGAAAGAGTGAGAATGAGAACGAAAATGAAGACAAAAAAATAACGGCTGCAAAGTTAAAACTTCACAGCCGTTATTTTTTTGGTACATGGAACCGGAAAGAAATCGAACTTTTGGGGGGACTTGAAAAGGTGCTTATCGGGAAAATAAACTCAATGTAATTTTCAAGAACGTAATTTTCCAAGTCTAATTTCCTTTCTGTATGCATTAAACGAGATTGAAAAGAAATTCTCGAATTTCCGTTTTAGTTCTTGTTTATTACTTTCATTATTTTCCATAGCATATTTATTATAGCTACTCACAACCATATTGAATGCAGCAATCTCAGAATTTTTTCCGTATAACTGAATCAATTTATTCACTTCTCCCATTGCAAGTATAACATCAGATTTATTGTGGGTACACTCCCATAATTCTAATATTTTTTGAAATAATTCAAATCGATAATCCAATCTTTTTTCTAACCGTTTCGATTTGAGGTTAATTAAAGGAGTTATGATAAATCCAATAACCGAAACAATAAAACCTGTTCCGCCAAGTACTAATGCTATTATATTTGAAGTTTCCATTTTTAAATACTTAACTGAGATTTTTAATCATCGTAAATAATATTCTCGATAGTTCATCGGCTTTCTGTAACATTAATTCAAACTTTGACTTTTCAATTAAGTTTTGATCTTGCAAAATATCAATTATTGCCACACACTCGAAAACGGATCCTCGTGAGATAATAAAGAAATTGCGTCTGTCGGGTTTTGAAAATCGTCCGGAACCTTCGGCAATGTTGAGAGCAATGCTAAAGGAGGCTCTAAACAATTGATTTTTTACCGTTTTGTCTAACTGAATTGAATGAATCAATTGTTTTGCTTCTAAATGAAAAGCTTTTGCTTTTTTATAGACCTCTAAATTCTGAAATTCAAACATAGTAGTGAAATGTAGTTGCTACTTGAATATACGGATTCTTTTTCAGAACGACAATTGAATCCTCATTCTCATTTTGTTTCTCATTCTGAAAAATAACGGCTGAAGAAAGAGTGAGAATGAGAACGAAAATGAAGACAAAAAAATAACGGCTGCAAAGTTAAAACTTCACAGCCGTTATTTTTTTGGTACCTCGGGCCGGAATCGAACCGGCACACCCGAAAGTACAGGATTTTGAATCCAGCGCGTCTACCAGTTCCGCCACCGAGGCATTTATATTTGCTGTCCGACTGACAGCCACACTTACCGTTGCAAGCGGGTGCAAAAATAAGGAATTATTTCAAATCAACAAGTGGATCAGAAAAAATCCCGATTTATTTAATAATCTTCAGCATAGCCCGCTCGTCTCCCTTTACAATTTCAATAAAGTAAATCCCATTCGCCAAATCCTGTAAACCGTTTATGGTTAAGGAGTTGTCAAATGCCGAATCGCTCAAAATTTCCTGAGTTTTAATTATTCTTCCGGAACCGTCGCGAATGGACAATTGCGCTCCTACCAGGTCCCCCTGCGACCATTCAACCGTAATAATGGAAGAGAAGGGGTTCGGATATGCCGTAATTTTGTTCGCGTTTACCAAATCCTGGATTCCCATCATACTGCAGCCGTTCAATGTTCCCGGCATATTTGCATCCAGCCAGGTCAGTCTTCTGTGGAACCAGTCTTTCAGACGCTGCACTTCTTCTGCATACGTCTGACTTGGGGCCTGAACCTCCGGAGTTCCCGTGGCACTTCCCAGATGTCCCCAGGTTTGATAATGCCATGCCTGGCTTTCGTCCACGGTCAAAGCAACCGAATCAATTTTTGCATCGATATGGGATTCTTTCAGAATACTTCTGCGCAAATCATCGTAACGACAGCGCAATTCATTGGCAAACAAAGTGTCCTCCAACAGACGAATGTACCATCCCGGAGCATTCACGTCCTGGTCGCATTCACCGTATATGAATTGGGATCCGTCTTCTGAACCGCCCCACATATCTTTTTCAGCCCAGTCGAAATCCCAAACCGGGCCGGCTTTCAGTTTCTTTACGGTTCCATCGGCCTTATCCTGGTCTTTCGAGAAAAAACGACTCTTCTTGAAACCGTCACCGTTCCTGCAAACTTCGTTCACTATGAAGTAATCGATGAAAGAAGGAACATCGATAAATGCACGGTAACCCAAACTCGGATGTGCGAAATTGGAACCGTACAAAGCATCTTCATACGCTTCCATGAAGTTTTGAATGTAGGTTTTTTGCTGAAGCACAATTTCATCTGGTTTCGGGTAAACATAGACCATGTGAATGTCTAATCCCGGGAAACCAATCGGGCTGTGGCTCAAAAGCCAGGAATCACTGTTGTCCCAATAATCGATTTTCAGTATGTAACCGCCTGTCAGGTCCACACCGGTAATCTCTGTCGGATCCAATCTATTTACGTTTACGCGGTTATTGTCGCGTTTGATCTTTTCTCCCAGCAGGTAAATTCCCTGGTATTCGCCATTCATCACTACATCCACCAAACGTGTTCTTGTGGCATAATTCCCCATGGAGTCAAACAGGTGAAAAGGAAGGATGTTTCGTGCAAAAGATTTGTCGTTGTAATTGGCCAGTAAAACCCAGTCATTTTCAGCCGGCATTCCCAGGAAAGAAGCGTCAATCGAATTGCTGTTTATATCCCATGTTTCAAAGGAATAAGGCTTTTGAGGAAGGGATAAGGAGAAGTTTCCACGGTGTTCAATCCCAATCTTTCCGTTGTATTCGTCCGGGGCATCGGTCATGTAATTGCGAACTCCGGGTCCGTTGAAACGGATTTTCATGTCTGCGATTACCTTCGGATCGTTTTGGATCACATTTCCATTGGTATTAATCTCCACAATAGGCAGGAGCGAAGAGCTGAATGCAAAATATCCGGCCGGATTATTCCCAAAAGTGATGGAAAAGGAGATCACATTTCCCTGGTCTGCGCCGTAATTGTCGTTCACACGCAGTTTCCAACTTCCGTTCGGGTTTTGTCCGTTGTTCACCAATCCCATTTGTCCGGATGGTTTGAAAGTTCCGGTAAAAGGAGCGCTTCCTGAAGAGAGGCTGGTAGCAGCATCCGCATCCAAGCAGGTATTTGTAAAGTTATCATCGCCGCCACCGGTATTGGAAAACAGCATTCCCACGGTACCATCCGGAGCAACGATCCAAACCGTCAGATCGGCATTGTACGAATGCGTCAGGTTAATGCAAACCGTCTCCAGGCCAAAATTGGTGGTATCGATGGTTGTCGGAAGTCCCGTTACGGAAACAGGAATGTCAATCGTTGCATTGTCATTAATGGGTCCGCCACCGCCATTAAATGTTTGACAAAACACAGAATAAGAGATGCTTACAAAGAAGTAAAGGAGAAGGTTTTTCATAGTTTTTCGCAGTTCAAAAACGAATGTAATTAAAATTGGCTTAACGATTTATTAATATTGAAATTTAACGCTGGAAGAATCAGATTATTATGGAAATCAAATTACATTTCTCATCCGGTTTTATGCAACAACTGAATACTCAATCACAATTAAAAAATCTGCGGAAATCTATTAAATCCGCGAGCAATAAATGACGAGTTTTTAAACTCTCGCAGATTGCGCGGATTCACGCAGATATAAGGGTTTATGTATTATCTTTGACATCTGAAAAACGAGCAAAATGGCTAAAATCCTCATCAAAAATATTCACACCCTTTACCAGGCCGGGGAAGATTTCCCGAAAATGATCTGTGGCGAAGCAATGAAAGACGTACCAACCATCAAAAATGCTTTTTTGGCTTTGGAAGACGGAATCATTATGGCCTACGGTTCCATGGAAGACTGGGAAGGAATTACAGATTGGCGAGGTGTTGAGGTAATTGATGCGGAAGGCCAAAGTGTGCTGCCTGCTTTTTGTGATCCGCACACACACACCGTTTTTGCACGTACACGTGAAGAAGAATTCGTGGACCGGATCAATGGGTTGACTTACGAAGATATTGCCCTGAAAGGCGGTGGAATCCTGAATTCTGCACGCAGGTTGGGAGAACTTTCGGAAGAAGAATTGTTCGAAGAAGCCATGAAGCGCGTCAATAAAATGAAAGCCAACGGAACCGGAGCTGTGGAGATCAAATCCGGATATGGCTTGTCGGTAGAAGCTGAATTGAAAATCCTGCGCGTGATCAAGCGCTTAAAACAGGAATCCGGAATTGCGATCAAAGCCACTTTTCTGGGGGCACACGCTTTCCCGAAAGAATTCAAGGAAAATCACCAGGGGTATATCGATCTGATCGTCAAAGAAATGCTTCCTTTAATTGCAAAAGAAGGATTGGCAGATTACATCGATGTGTTCTGTGAGCGCAATTACTTCTCGGTAGAAGAAATGCAGTACATCCTTTCGGAAGGGAAGAAAGCGGGGCTCATTCCAAAGGTACATGTGAACCAGTTCTCTATCATGGGAGGAGTAAAAGCGGCCGTTGAAATGGGAGCGCTTTCGGTAGATCACCTGGAAGAATCAAACGACGAAGACATAGAAGTGCTGAAAGGAAGCGGATGTATGCCGACTTTCCTTCCGGGATGTTCCCATTTTATCAGCATTCCTTATGGAAATGCCCGCAAATTTATACAGGAAGGACTTCCGGTAGCACTGGCCACAGATTACAATCCGGGAACGACTCCTTGTGATAACATGCAGCAGATTTTTTCCCTGGCTTGTGTCAAAATGCGCCTTACGCCGGAGGAAGCTCTGAATGCATTAACAATCAACGCAGCATACGCCATGGGCTTGTCCGAAACACACGGGACCATTTCACTTGGAAAATCCACACCGGTCATTTTAACAAAACCAATCGATTCGCTGGCATATATTCCATATGCTTTCGGAGAAAATCACGTGGACAGACTGATATTTTAGTTAACTTTAGAATTGTTTAACTTACTGGAAACAAACAATTAATCGATATTTTAGCATCTTAGCGACTATGTTCAAAATTGCATGTATTCTTTTTCTGATGAATTGCTTCCCCGTATTTGGCCAGGAAGGAGAAAAAGAATACCAGTTATTGTGGGAAGTCAAAGCTCCGCGAAGCAAGAAGATCAGCTATGTTTTCGGAAGTATGCATTCCAATGATCCGCGGTTATTTAATTTTCCGGATTCCCTTTACACGGCCTTTGCAAGTGTAGATGCGGTGGTTCTGGAAACGGATGTAACGCAGATTTATGATCAATACGATGTGCGGCTGGACCTCTTCAATTTTGATTTGTTCGATAAAAAACGTTCATTCGCCAGTTCCAAAAAAGCTACGCAGACCGTTTACGGTTCGGAGGATGGAAGACCACAATTTTTGGATGCCTGGTTTCAGCAGACCGGTTATTGCGGCGGAAAGAATTTCTACCAACTGGAAACCGTTCAGGATCAGCTGAAATTGGCAGAAAACCCTGAATTGTTCAATACGCGGTCAGCCATCAATGGCTTGTTCTTTACGAAAGAAGTATTTATTCAGACCTATATCAACGGGGATATCGCTTCCCTTACAAATATGCTAAAAGCCCAGTTCAAAAGTTCCCCGGATGCTTACGATGAATTGATCACAAAGCGGAATCAGATTATGGCAAAGGGACTGGACACCCTAATGCGCAAGCGTACAGTATTCTGTGCCATTGGTTCGGGTCATTTGCATGGAACGGACGGGGTTTTGCAATTGTTGCGGCAAAAAGGATTTCAGGTTCGTGCCGTAAAAGCAACTTACAACAATGCAGCATGGGAGACCAAGAAACTGGTACAGTCATGGAGAACATATGCGGTTGCTGACG
The DNA here is from genome assembly GCA_946478775.1 of uncultured Flavobacteriales bacterium. Next base: position 3,297 of record CAMLDR010000065.1, on the reverse strand, counting down.
AAGAGAATTCATTTCGAATGACTTTTGGCGGAAAGCCGATCCAACTGGACGATGAGAATAAAAAACATTACATCTACCAGGAATTGGGACAGGGAAATACCTTTGAATTATTGATCCACTCTTCCTCCGATTATTTGGACGATAACCGCTACAATTTCCTGGAGAATGAGATTGCTCAAACCAAAGAGTTTGTTTTGGATGATGGGGCAAAAGGAATAGAAGGTCTGATTTTCGATCCGATCAAAGGCTATCAATGGAAACGGTTTATCCAGTTTGGAGAATTGTGCTACGAATTGATCTGTTATGGCGGGAATAAATTTATGCACTCAGACCGCCCTTCCAAATTCTTCCAAAAGTTTGAGATTCTGACAGAAAAGGAGTAACCAACAAGTTGTTGTTTATTCATTTTTCGCAATCTTCAAATGAATTTATCGGATAACACTAATTTCGGTTCACTAAGTATGAAGCATGATTGAAAGAATACTCGAACCGACTCTGCGTGAAAAATGCCGCGAAAGCAAAATTGTTGTTCTGAAAGGAGCGCGCAGAACAGGAAGACTGACACTCGTTTCCAAAATCTTCAATTTGGAAGATCCGGCTATCGGAATGATCGACTGTTCGAACAAGAAGGAACGAAAAGCAATGAATTCGTTAACGGAATTGAAGAGCTTTAGCCAGGATAAAAAAGTGGTGATCATCCGCGATGCACAATTATTGGAGAACCTTCAGGAGTTTATTGATTTTGCCATTGAATTGGATTCCCTTGAAAACCTGTTGCTGATCTGTTCCTTTGAACCGGAGTTACATGAAGATTTGTGGGAAGCCCTGCGCGAACAAGGTTTGGAATTGAACCTGTTTCCGCTTTCGTATTCGGAAAGTGCTAAACATTATGGCTTGGTACAGGAAGATAAATTACTGGAGCAGCGTTTGATCTATGGGTATTACCCGGAAGTGGTGATGCAGGAAGATCAGGCTGAAAGAGTAATCTCTGAAATCATTGAATCGAGTATTTTTACGCAGTTGGGTGCTTCCGAGCGTATCAATAAGAAGGAAAACCTGATCAAACTACTGCGGCATTTGGCCTTCAATATTGGAAAAGTCATCAGCTTTAATGATTTGGGAAAGAAGTGCGGACTGGACAATGAAACAGTGGAGCGTTATGTGAAGCTATTTGCAAAAGCAAATTTATTGGTGTTGGTTTCATCTTACAACAACGGACATCGTTACGAACTAAAGAAAAGTCATGTTGTTTACTTCCTGGATAATGGGATCCGTAATGCCCTGATCCGTGCATTTCAACCCCTGGAGTTCCGGAATGATGCGGAAGAACTGTGGAAGAATTTTGTGATCAGCGAACGGTTCAAGGCCAATGAATATGCAGGTAAAAAACCGGAAGTGTTCTTTTGGCTCACACATACCAAACAAGAGATCGATTACCTGGAAATCACTAACGGCGAAGCATTCGGTACAAAAATGAGCTGGGAAGATTCGAAAAAAATCAAAGTGCCGGCTTCGTTTACCGAATTGTACCCGCAAATCAAAGTAACCGGTATCAGTAAAAAAACCTTCTGGACCTTCCTGCGTAAATAGTTAACCACGAAGCACACAAGGGTTTTATATTAATTATGGGTAAATAGTCCTCGTGAACTTCGTGTCCTGTGTGGTTAAAAAACGAGAGCGAAGCGAGACTTAAAATTGATCCGCATGAAATCGTTTTAGCACAAGTTTCACCAAAAAATAACACAAGTATCTCGAATATCTTCGCTATTTTCACAAAACTCACAGACCGCACAATGAAGACAAAATCAGAAATAGTAGAAAACTGGCTGCCTCGTTATACAGGGGAAGAATTGAAAAATTTCGGGGAATACATCCTGATTTGCAATTTTCTCAATTACGTAGAAAAGTTTGCAGATATGTATGAGGTGGAAGTTATTGGTAAGAACAAACCCATGCAATGCGCTACAGCGAACGGAATTACCATTATCAATTTTGGAATGGGAAGTGCTTCCGCAGCAACTGTCATGGACCTTTTGTCTTCCATTAAACCAAAAGCTGTTTTGTTCCTTGGAAAATGCGGAGGGTTGAAAAACAAAAGTGAAGTAGGGGATTTGATCCTACCCATCGCTGCTATCCGTGGAGAAGGGACCAGTAATGACTATTTCCCGTCGGAGGTTCCGGCTTTACCAGCATTTGCATTACAGAAAGCAATTTCTACCACGATCCGTGATGCAGGCTTCGATTATTGGACCGGAACCTGTTATACCACTAACCGCCGAGTTTGGGAGCACGACGAAAAGTTCAAAGAATATTTGAGTAGCATACGTGCAATGGCCATTGATATGGAAACTGCGACAATCTTCATGGTTGGTTTTGCGAATAAAATTCCAACCGGTGCCTTGCTTTTAGTGAGTGATCAACCCATGACCCCCGAAGGAGTGAAAACAAGCGAAAGCGATTCGAAAGTAACTACCGGATTTGTAGACAAGCACCTGATGATCGGCATCGACTCCCTGAAGCAGCTGATCTATGACGGACATACCGTAAAACACCTGCGTTTCTAGGTTAACCACGAAGCACACAAGGACCACAAGGATACTTTATTATTGAACTCCTTTATGACCTTATTACATACCTTCGCTTTAGCGAAGAATTTATTGTTCCATTAATCTTTGTGAGCTTCGTGTCCTTTGTGGTTCAAATTAAACAAATTGCTACCTTCGGAGAAAATCAAACTCCATGCGTCTCTCTCTTCTAACTATTGGAATAACTCTTTTTACGGGTACTGTTTCAGCCCAAAGCAAATTGGATTATGTGAATCCGTTGATCGGGACTTCCAAAATGGGGCATACTTTCCCGGGAGCAACCGTTCCTTTTGGATCCGTACAATTGAGTCCGGATACGGATACGCTTTCCTATGCGGTTAACGGAAAATACAATCCGGATGTCTATAAATACTGCGCTGGCTACCAATACGAAGATCCAACAATCGTAGGGTTTAGTCATACGCATTTTAGCGGAACGGGCCATTCCGACCTGGGTGATATTTTAATCATGCCCACAAGTGGAAAACTCCAGCTCAATCCCGGTATTGCATCCAATCCTAAAAGTGGTTTCAGATCAGCATACAGTCACGAGAACGAGCTAGCAAAGCCGAATTATTACTCTGTCGTATTGGATGATCACCGGATCAAAGCGGAATTAACGACTACCGCACGTGTGGGTATTCACAGATACACCTTTGAAAAAGCAGATTCCGCACACATTATCCTCGACTTGATTTCAGGTATTTACAAC